>JBOHEL010000095.1:0-12444 GCA_050700995.1 Sciscionella sp.
CCGCGGTAGGCAGGCTCTCCCGCCGCTACCGGGTGCCGGTGATGGCGGTGCACGCTCCCTGCCTGCTGGTGACGCAGCGCGTGTGGTCCCCGAGTCCGGTGGTGCGGTTGCGGCGCTCGGTGCATGCCGCGCAGGAACTCGGGGCATCGACAGTGGTGGTGCATCCGCCGTTCTTCTGGCAACGCGACTACCTGGCGCGGTTCGTAGACTTGGTCGCGGATCTTGAGGGCTCCAGCGGTGTCGCGATCGCGGTGGAGAACATGTTTCCGGTGTATCCCTTCGGTCGAGATCGGCGTGCAGTGTCGGCCTTCAGTCCGACGATCGACCCAACCGACGCCGAGTACCGGCATTACACCCTGGATATCTCCCATACCGCGGCTTCCGGTATGGACGCACTCGCGTTGCTGCGGCGGATGGGGGAGGGCTTGACGCACGTCCACCTCGCAGACGGCAGCGGCAGCCCCAACGACGAGCACCTGATACCGGGTCGGGGCGACCAGCCGTGCGCGCAGCTCTGCGAGCGGCTGGTGATAAGTGGCTTCGCCGGGCAGGTGGTACTTGAAGTGAACACGCGGCGGGCGCGTGGCCCTGCGCAGCGGGCGAAGGATCTGGCGGAGGCGCTGCTTTTCGCGCGTCTGCACCTGGAGCTCTGACCATATTGCGCTACTCACGGTGTACTGGACATGCCGTGTGCGTATCGATTGGGTTCCGACCGTAGCCGAACAGTTCCGGTGAGTGCGTGGCGATGCCACCATCGGGTCGGTAGATCTGACACGATCCCCCGTGAGGGGGCACCGCCGGGCCGATCTGGATCAACGCCGAGGAGCTTCCGTTGGGAATGTCAGCTGTGCTGGCCCACATGCCAGACCTGTGGCTTCGGATTCTGGATGAGCACGTTCCCGATCACGGCAACCAATGCCGTGCCTGCCGGGACGACACCGGTATCGCCGCGAGATGGCCGTGCCTGACGCGCACCATCGCGGAGAACGCTCAAGCGATCTACCGCAGCGGCCGCTGATCCGCCTCGTGGCCGTGGCCGGATGCCGGTTCGTTGCACCCAAACGGAGGACCTGCGGGCGGCCCCAGTCGCATACAGTCGATCCGTAGCCAATCGAACACGGTGAGGTGCGGCATGCGGATCCGGGCCGGTGTGCGACGTTGTTTGCTGGTGGCCGTGGTGTGCGTCGCGGCGGTGGCCGCTACCGGCGTCGCGGCCGATGCCGCGCAACCCGGTTATCACCGTTACGTCGCCCTCGGCGATTCCTACACCGCCGGTCCGCTGATCCCATTTCAGCGACTTGACCCGCTCGGCTGCTTCCGTTCCACCGACAACTATCCCTCGCTGCTGGCACGGCAGTTGGCTGTCGACCGTTTCGTCGACGTCAGTTGCAGTGGTGCCGATACCGGCGATATGACAACGGCACAGCCGGTGCCGCTCGGTTCCAACGCACCGCAGTTCGATGCGTTGACCGCGGAAACCGACTTGGTGACCTTGGGCATCGGCGGCAATGACAACGCGGTGTTCGGCACGCTCATCGGTACCTGTCCGGGGTTGCGCGCGAGTGATCCGACCGGCGCTCCGTGCCGGGACAAGTTCACTGTCAACGGGGTCGATACGATCAAAGTCGCGATCAAGCAGACTCAAGCCAATGTGACGGCGGTGCTCGCCGGGATCCATCAGCGCTCGCCTGCGGCGGCGGTGCTGGTCGTCGGCTATCCCAGGATCGCACCACCTACGGGGTACTGCCCGTCGCGGTTGCCGCTGGCCGACGGCGACTACGCCTGGGCGAACAGCGTGGAGGTGGCATTGAACAGCGCACTGCGGGACGCCGTGGCGACCGACGGTGCTTCGTCCTATGTTGACACGTTCACGCCGTCACTCGGCCATGACATCTGCGCCACCAACGGTGCTGCGTGGATCAACGGCCAGGGCCTCAAGCTGCTGCGCGCCGCTCCGTATCACCCGTTCGAATCGGCCATGATCGCGGAAGCGTCCCTGCTGTACAAGGCGCTCGGCGGTGCCAACATGCGCGGGTCGTACGCTGCGGCCACGACGGCGCACCGCAGTTCACCACATGCCGGCGTCGCCGCGCTGCGCACGGCGGTCACCGCAGCGCGGTGGTGAACAGCGGCAGACGGTACGCGATCGGCGTGCAGCCGGTACTGCGTCCCCGGGATCCGTTGGGTCGCAGGCATACCTGCCCCGCACCGTCGAGGACTGCGAGGAACTGGTGTGTGCTGGCTCACGCGCGCGGCTGTGCATAAGGTGCCTATGCGGAATCGAGGTCGGTTATGAGAAGGGCGGGATCGTTGGTGAGTCGAGGGTGAGCGTGGAAACAACCGGGACCGGCTTCAGCGCGGCCACCGCGATCAGCCCGGACGGCGACGGTGATTTTGCCGCGACGCTGTCTCCGGAATGGACCGTCGGGGGCAAGCCGCATGGTGGATACCTGATGGCACTGCTGACGCGGGCCGGGGTCGCCGCCGTGCCCGACGTCGCCGATCCGCTCGCGGTGGCCGCCCATTACCTCCGCCCGCCCGACATCGGGCCGGTGCGGCTGCTCACCGATGTGCGTAAGCGCGGCAGGACCGTCAACGTCGTGACTGTGGTGCTCGAGCAGGACGGTCGCAGCTGCGTGGAGGCCGGCGTGACCACCGGGCGACTGCCGGAGGAGGAACCGGCGTGGGAGTCACTGCCACAGTTCGCCGCCGAGCCGCCTGCGAACGCGGTGACGATGGACAGCAAAGCGACCGGAGGGGTGTTCAAGGTCGGCTCCGCCTGTGAGGTGCGGATGGACCCCGACACCGCGGGGTTTCTTACCGGTCGTACCGACGTGCCGTTGCGGCTGCGGCTGTGGGCACGGCCGATCGGCGAGCAGCCGGACCCGCTGTTCGCACTGATCGCCGGTGACATCAACACGCCCGTCACCTTCAACCTGGGGTACTACGGATGGTCGCCGACGGTGCAGCTCACCGCGCTGCTGCGGGCCAGACCCGCCGCAGGCTGGCTACGGCTGCAGGTGGACTGCAAGGCAGTGCACGGCAGTTGGTTCGACTCCGACGCCACCGTGATCGACTCCCGAGGCCGCCTGATCTGCCAGTCCCGCCAACTAGCGCTAGCCGCCCTGCCCGTACCTGAGCTTCGCGAAAAGGCCGGGGAGGAGAGGAAAGGCTAGGGGAAAAGCCTGCATTTCCCCCAAACCCCTCGCATGGTCAGATGTCAAGCAGCTGATCGGGTTTGGTTGTGACAGTGTGGCGGCGACAGGTGGATCGGCGCAGCGTGATGGGGTTCTGGCACGCTTGCGGTATGACGACAACCGCGGTGCTGGGTGCAGGCAAGATCGGTGAAGCGCTGTTGGCGGGCTTGCTCGCCGACGGCTGGCGGGCGGAGAACCTGATGTTCACCGAGCGCTACCCGCAGCGCTGTGCCGAACTGACCGAGCGCTACGGGGTGCCCGCTGTGGACGTGGCGAGCGCGGCCAAGCAGGCCAAGGTGCTGGTGGTCGCGGTGAAGCCGCAGGACATCGAGCCGCTGCTTGCCGAATTGGCGCCGCTCGTCGGGCCGGACACGCTCGTGGTGTCGATGTGTGCGGGCCTACCGACTTCGCTGTACGAGCGGCGGCTTGCGACAGGCGTGCCGGTGGTGCGGGTGATGCCGAACACCCCGATGGTGGTCGGTGAAGCGATGAGCGCGATCTCACCCGGCGCGCACGCCACCGATGCGGACCTGGCGCTGGTGGAGGAGATGCTGAGCGCCGTCGGCCAGGTGGTGCGACTTCCCGAGTCACAACAGGACGCGGTGACCGCGCTGTCTGGCTCTGGGCCCGCATATTTCTTCTACCTGGTTGAGGCGATGATCGACGCGGGAATCCTGCTCGGCCTGCCACGAGCCGTTGCCGCGCAGTTGATCGTGCAGGCCGCCGTCGGTTCGGCGAAGATGCTTGCCGAGGGGCAGGAGCATCCGGTGATCCTGCGTGAGAACGTGACCTCCCCCGCGGGCACCACGATCATGGCTATCCGGGAGTTGGAACGCCACGGTGTGCGTGCGGCCATGCTCGCCGCCATCGAGGCAGCTAGGGACCGTTCCATCGAGTTGGGTAGGGCTCACGAAGAGTAGTGATGCGTCCAGCCGTGTGGATTCTTGCCCACGAGGTCGCTTTAGTCCCACTGGTCCCGCTACCCTCATAGGTAGCACGTGCGTGTCGATACCGCCGGTGGGGAAGCCTGCGGCGCGACGCGTGTCGAAAGGCGCGGTGAACCATGCCTGCGCGAAAGAAGCAGGATGAGCCTGCTGGGGTCTTACCCAGCCAGGTGCAGTTTCTCACGGTCGCCGAGGTGGCCGCGTTGATGCGCGTGTCCAAGATGACGGTGTATCGCCTGGTGCACTCGGGTGAGCTGCCGGCGGTTCGGGTCGGCAAGTCCTTCCGGGTGCACGAGAAGGCGGTGCACGAATATCTGGAACACGCGTACTTCGACGCGGGTTAGCGGGCAGGCCGGGTGCGTCTCGGTCTCTGCCTGCTAACACTGGCCCGGCACTGATCACGAACAGTCGCCCAGGTAAACTCGGTGGCCGTTCGTACTTGCCGCAGCCTGCCGTGAGCGCGGCCGAATGACCGACAGCGAGAGTTGAGGTACCTGTATGGGCTCCGTTATCAAGAAGCGGCGCAAGCGCATGTCCAAGAAGAAGCACCGCAAGCTGCTGCGCAAGACCCGTCACATGCGTAGGAAACAGGGCAAGTAAAAGCTTCGACTTCACGCCGCCGGTTCCGGTAGTGCCGGGCCGGCGGTGTGCTGCGTTCTGCCGATTCAGTACCAGCAAGGGAGCGTTGATGAGCACCGCAGGGGAAGAACCCGCGGCGCAAGCCCGTCGGCGCAGGACCTTCGCGGTGATCAGCCACCCCGACGCCGGTAAGTCCACGCTCACCGAGGCACTGGCACTACACGCCAAGGTGATCTCCGAAGCCGGCTCGGTGCACGGCAAGGCCGGGCGCAAGGGCGTGGTGTCGGACTGGCTGGAGATGGAGCGGGCCCGCGGCATCTCGATCACCTCGGCCGCGCTGCAGTTCTCCTATGGCGACACCGTCATCAATCTGTTGGACACCCCTGGCCACGCGGACTTCTCAGAGGACACCTACCGGGTGCTCGCCGCCGTCGACTCCGCTGTCATGCTTCTCGACGCCAGCAAGGGGCTGGAACCGCAGACGTTGAAACTGTTCGACGTCTGCCGCTACCGCGACATCCCGGTCATCACCTTCATCAACAAATGGGACCGTCCCGGCCGTGACGCACTCGATCTCTGTGAAGAGCTCGTCGACAGGATCGGGCTCCGGCCGATGCCGCTGACCTGGCCTGTCGGGATCGCGGGCGATTTCAACGGCGTGCTGGACCGCCGCAGCGGCGAATATCTGCGTTACCGTCGCACCGCGGGCGGAGCGACGGTGGCGGGCGAGCAACGATACGACGCGCAGACCGCGCTCTCACTACAGCCGGAGCTGTTCACCGCCGCGGCGGAGGAGTCCGAGTTGGTCGCCGAGGCCTGGGACGGTTTCGACGTCGATGCCTTTCACGCCGCCGCCGCGACTCCGGTGCTCTTCGGTGCCGCGGTGTTGAACCTCGGTGTCAAGCAGTTGCTTGACCTGCTCGTCGAGTTGGCGCCACAGCCGGCTCCAAGGCCCGACGTGGACGGTCGGCCGCGGCCGCTCGATGCCCCGTTCTCGGCGTTCGTGTTCAAGGTGCAGACGGGTATGGATCGGGCCCACCGCGATCAGATCGCCTTCGCGCGGGTGTGCTCGGGACGTTTCGAGCGCGGCATGGTCGTGACCAACGCCAGCACCGGAAAGCCGTTCGCCACCAAATACGTGCAGCAGGTCTTTGGTCAGCAGCGCTCCACTGTGGACACTGCATATCCCGGCGATGTGATCGGCCTGGTGAACGCCACCTCGCTCGGCGTCGGTGACACGCTCTACGCCGAGCGGACCCCGGTGCGCTTCCCTGGGCTGCCAAGCTTCGCGCCCGCCCATTTCGCGGTCGCCCACGCCGCGAACCTCGGCAAGGCGAAACAGTTCCGGCGCGGCGTCGAGCAGCTGGAATCCGAGGGCGTGGTGCAGGTGCTGCGCTCTGACCGCAGGGGCGAGGCGACACCGGTGTTCGCCGCGGTCGGCCCGATGCAGTTCGAGGTCGCCGCGCATCGTCTTGAGCACGAGTTCTCCTCGCCGGTACGGCTCGACCGGCTGCCGTACACGGTGGTGCGCCGGCTACCCGATCCGGTGCATCGCAAGGTGATCGACGCCAGCGGTCGCGGCGAGGTGCTCAGGCGTGCCGACGGTTCGGAGCTTGCGTTGTTCACCGATTCGATCGCGCTCGGGGTGCTGCAGCGCAGGCATCCCGAGGTTGAGCTCGAAGCGCTCGTCGCGGGCACCGAATAACAACCCGATCGAGTGACAGCGGATCTACACCCACTGTGACCTGCGTAAAAAGCATGTGGCATGGCTACCCAGGCCGCTCCGCGCGGGTAGAGTCGGCGTTATTGCATAGCACCTTCAGGGAGACGTATGGCGCCCGACGTCGTTCTGGTCACCGGGGTCTCCGGCTATCTCGGAGGGCACCTGGCCGCGCGGTTGGCTCGGGACCAGAGCATCCGCAGGGTCATCGGGGTGGACACCGCCACCCCGTCGGACGAACTGCGCCAGCGGATGGGCCGTACCGAGTTCATTCCGGCCGATATCCGTAACCCGCTGATCGGCAAGGTGATCGCGCAGGCCGAAGTGGACACCGTGGTGCATGCCTCGCTTACCGCGCATCCTCCTGGCCCGAGCGGCAGGGTGGCGCACAAGGAGATGAACGTCATCGGCACGATGCAGTTGCTCGCGGCGTGCCAGCGGTCGCCGAGCGTGCGCAAGCTCGTGGTGAAGTCGACCGCCGCGGTTTACGGCTGCGGTCCGCGCGACGCCGTGGTGTTCACCGAGGAGATGGCGGGCCAGCGGCTGCCTGCCTCCGGTTACGCCAGGGACAACGCCGAGGTGGAGGCCTACGTGCGCGGATTCGGCAGGCGCAGGCCGGACGTCGCCATCACCATGCTGCGTTTTACCAACCTGATCGGGCCGAGCGTCGACACCGTGCTCACCCGCTACTTCGCGCTTCCCGTCGTGCCGACTGTGCTCGGCTACGACGGCAGGCTGCAACTGCTGCACTCTGAGGACGCCCTGCGGGCGCTGGCCCGTGCCGTCACCGAGGACGTGACCGGGGTGTTCAACGTCGGCGGTGACGGCGTGCTGCTGCTCTCGCAGGCCATCCGCCGTGCCGGGCGGTTGCCGTTACCGGTGCCCGCTCACGTCGTGCAACCGGTCAGCAGGTTGTTCCGCCGTACCAGGCTGGTGGACTTCGGCCCGGAACAGTTGCGGTACCTCAATTTTGGCCGGGTGGTCGACACCACGAAGCTGCGCGAGCAGTTCGGCTTCACACCAAGGTGGAACACCATGCAGGCATTCGACGACTACGTCGGCGGGCGGGGTTTGCGTTCGGTTATCGACGTGCGTGCGGTCACGGCGGGAGCGTCGCGGGCGGTACGGGCACTGCGGTGAGAGAGGGCGTAGCGGCATGAACGAGGCTCGGGTGATCCCGCTGCACGGCCTTGAGCAAGGGAAGGCCAGTCCGCGCAACGGCCCTGCCCGCAAGGCGGTTCGGCGGCGGGGAACACACTCCGAGGCGCTGCCACGGGTCGCCCCGGTCATCCCCAGCCAGCCGGAAAGCCCCGACGACGCCCCGGCAATACCGGCAAGCACGCCGGAGCAGCCGGAACCCCTTTCCGCGCTGTTCGATTTCCTACGGCGCAGGCTGGTCGGCGACTACCCGATCGACGAGTTCGGCTTCGACCGCGAGCTGACCGACGCACTGCTGCTGCCGCCGATGCGCGCGTTATATCAGAAGTGGTTCCGCGTGGAGGTTTCCGGGGCTGCCAACCTGCCAGTCACCGGAGGCGCGCTGCTGGTGGCGAACCATTCCGGCACGGTGCCGCTGGACGCCGCGATGGCGGCGGTAGCGGTGCACGACAACCACCCGGACCACCGCTACCTGCGGATACTGGCGGCGGACCTGGTGTTCGCCACCCCACTGCTCGGTTCGCTGGCACGCAAATCTGGGCAGACGCTGGCGTGCCATCCCGACGCCGAGCGCTTGCTGCGGGCAGGCGAGCTGGTCGGGGTGTGGCCGGAAGGTTTCAAGGGCATCGGCAAGCCGTTTTCGCGGCGCTACCAGCTGCAGCGCTTCGGCCGCGGTGGGTTCGTCGCTGCCGCACTGCGCACCGGGGTGCCGATCGTGCCCGTGTCCATCGTCGGCGCGGAGGAGATCTACCCGAAGATCGCCGACCTCAAACCGCTCGCCAGGCTGCTCGGCCTGCCGTACTTTCCCATCACGCCGTTGTTCCCGGTACTCGGTCCGCTCGGCATGGTGCCGCTGCCGTCGAAATGGCATATCGACTTCGGCGAGCCGATCGACGTCAGCGGCACCGACCCCGAGGACCCGATGCTGCTGTTCAACCTCACCGACCAGGTCCGTGCCTCGATTCAGCAAACCCTGCACCGCCTCATCGCAAGTCGCGGCAACCCCTTCTTCGCCTGAGTGCATGAGCCGACGGTGGTGCTTGCCGACGAGCCGACTGGGAAGTGCGGACGCTCGACGTGCGGGCCGATCGCTGTTTCCCAGGTAAGCTGCGCGCCATGGGCCAGCCTATCCAGCAGTACCAGCAGCAGCCGCAACAACATCCGCAGCCGTTCCCGATTCTGATCTCCACGATGAACGACGTGCCAGGCTACCGGGCGGCGCGGGTCTTTGGCGAGGTGTTCGGGCTTACGGTGCGCAGCCGCAACGCCTTTTCCAACATCGGAGCCAGCTTCAAGGCGATGGCAGGCGGCGAACTGAAGGGGCTCTCGAAGCTGCTGTCGGACTCCCGGCACGAAGCGATCGCTCGGATGGCGCAGGATGCGATGGCGATGGGAGCCAACGCGGTGATCGCGATGCGGTTCGACTGCAACGAGATCGCGGGCGCCGCCAGCGAGATCGCGGCTTACGGCACCGCCGTCTACCTGGTGCCCGAAGCCGTGGAACAGCGCCAGCC
The DNA here is from genome assembly GCA_050700995.1 of Sciscionella sp. GTDB lineage: Bacteria > Actinomycetota > Actinomycetes > Mycobacteriales > Pseudonocardiaceae > JBOHEL01. The sequence goes on from JBOHEL010000095.1 coordinate 9,113, forward strand.
CGCTCCACCCCAGCAGCCGCCCCACGCGCCACCGCAACCCCCAGCCTGAGCCAGCCCCATCACTTACGGTGGGTGCGCTCAGGTGAGGTCTCGGTGGCGCCAGGCGACACCGGCGGCGACCGCACCGGCGACCGCACCCGCACCCAGCACGGACGGGACGCCGATCCTGGCTGCCTTGCGGCCGGTGCGAAAATCGCGGATCTCCCAGCCCCGTTTGCGGGCGGTGTCGCGCAGCCCCTGATCAGGGTTCACCGCGACGGCCATCCCGGCCACCGACAGCATCGGTACATCGTTTGCGGAGTCCGAGTAAGCCGTGCAGCGCCGTAGGTTCAGCCCCTCGCGGGCGGCGAGTGCCCGCACCGCGTGTGCCTTTGCCTTGCCGTGCAACAGTTCCCCGACCAGCCTGCCGGTATAGACTCCGTCCTCGCTTTCCGCGACGGTGCCGAGCGCCCCGGTCAACCCGAGCCGCCGCGCGATGATCTGCGCCAGCTCCACAGGTGTCGCCGTCACCAGCCACACCCGCTGCCCAGCCTGCAGGTGCATATCCGCGAGCGCGCGGGTACCCGACCAGATCTTGTCGGCCATCAGCTCGTCGTAGATGTCCTCGCCGAGCGCGACCAACTCCGAGACGCTGCGCCCAGCGACGAACGACAGCGCCTGCTCCTGGCTGCTGCTGATGCGGCCCGCGCTTTCCGCGCCGCCGACCCGGAACTTCATCTGCTGCCAGGCGAATGTCGCGAGATCGGAAGTGGAGAAGTATTTGCGGGAGGCCAGCCCACGCGCGAAATGGAAGATCGACGCGCCCATCATCATCGTGTTGTCCACGTCGAAAAAAGCCCCAGCGGTGAGATCTGGCGTGACCGTAGGACGCACCGGCGCGCCCCGGTTCGCGGATTCCACGGCAGCCTGCGCGGACGCCTCGCCAGCCAGCTTTGCCCGGCGATTCGCCTCCGAGTGGTCCTTACCGGTATTTCGCCGTGACACGCCCACCGCCTCCCGCATCAGCGCCCGCCGTAGCCAGAGTAGCGGTCCGTTCAGCCGATATGGATTCCCGGCAGGTTGAGCACGGTACCGAGGTCCCCGAGGTGGATCGGCAGCGGCAGTAACGGCAGCGTGACGCTGGCGGTGGGGGGCGCGACCGGCGGTGGCACCGGCCCCAGCTGCCCAGTGCCCTCGACCGGGGCATTCACCCGCGTCCGCGCAGGCGGTTCCGCGGTGGTGCGGACGTCTGGGTTGGCCGTCGGAGGTTGTGGAGCGGGAAGGGAAGCCTGTACGCGCCGGTTCGCGGGGGGTGGCGGGGTCGACGGCATCGGTGTCATCGTGGCATCGTGGCTCACCGACCGTGGCGTGCTGCAGTTCTGCGTGGCGGGCAGGGGCCCGAGGTTGTCCTGCGCACCCGAGGTGATGCCCGTGCAGCCCAGCCGCTGCCGCAGCGCCGCCACCCGCTCGGTGATGCCTGCGAGCAAAGCGCTCGACTGCTCGGAGCGGGCCACCGCGGGCCGCGGAAGGTCCTGCTGCAGCGCGAGAATCTGCGCGGCCGCGCCGGAAGCCCAGTTCCGCAGCGAGGTCAGTGCCGACGAGTCGGCGCCGGTCCCGGCATCGGTCAGCGCCCGCGACCCCGCGGCGGCGCTCGCGTCGAAGTCTCGAAATGCCTGCGAGTACGCGGAGGGCGACGCCGTCGCAGGCCGTTCGGTCAGTGCCTGCGCCTCTGCGAGCCGGTCACCTGCCAGGCTCAGGTCCTTCAGGCCGCGGGCTTGTTCACCGAAAGTCAGGTCGAGCGAGGCGTTCTCGATGCTGCGCTTGATGCCGTAGAGCGGATCGCCGGGCAACGCGTCCTTGGACATCAGCAGGCTCAGCCCGGAGAGCGCGACGACCAAGCAGAACACCGCGGCCACCACGGTGGTGATCCGGTGGCGAACTCCACCTGCACGCCTGCCTGGGCTCGGTGGCCTGCGGGAGTCCGCGCGCTTGCGTGGTGACGGTATGGGGCGCAACACGACCGCAGTGGTGGTGGCGCCTGCCAGCACCCGCTGCCGCATCCGTGCCCGTTCTTGCGCGGTCGGGCCGGGTGTCAGGCTTGACCCGTGTTCGCGTAGCGCCGCGACCACAGCGAGTTCCGACGTGAATTCCTTCCGGTCCGCGACAGGGATCCGCTCATCGCTGGTGGTGTCCCCGGTGAACGGATGATCGAGCACGCGCGCGAAACGCTCGTGCTGACCAGTTGCGCCTTGCGGCTTGCTTGCCCTACTCACCGCCCACCCATTTTTCTCCTCGTTCCTTCCAGTCAACGAGTGCCGCGAGCCGATAGTTACGAAACCGCATCTACCGGCGTGAAAGGCTTCACCGCAGGCCAGCGGGCAGCAACTGCGCAAGCCTGCGCACGGCCCGGTGCTGCAGCGCCTTGATGGCGCCCTCGTTGCGGTTCATCGCGGTGGCCGTCTCCGCGACCGAGAGGCCTTGCAGGAATCGAAGTATGATGCATTCGCGCTGGTCAGCGCCGAGTTTCTGGATGCAGCGCAGCAGCTCTTCAGACGTGGCGTCTGCCAGCATCCGCGCCTCTGGCCCGGCGGGCGTCGCGCCGTGGGGAGGCAGCGCCGAGGGGTCGGCGGGTTCGGCCGTGGCCACTTCCAGGCGGTAGCGGCTGGACTTGACGTGGTCGAGCACCAGGTTGCGAGCGATGGTGATGAACCATGCACCGACATCACTGCCACGGTAGGAGATCGACGAGATGCGACGCAGTGCTCGCAGGAAGGTCTCACTGGTGACGTCCTCGGCCAGCGTGCGGTCGTGCACCCGGTACAGCACAAAGCGGAAAACCACGTCGACGTAGTTGTCGTAGAGCTGCGCGAAGGCGTCCGAGTCACCTGCCTGCGCGGCCGCGACCAGCTTCCAGCCCGTCTCGTGTGCCGCCCGATCCTCGCCCGCCGATGGGGCATCGCCTGGGATGGCCCGCGAGGTCGTGTCGCCGGAACGGGTGTGCGGGCTCATCTCTCGCCAGCACCCCTCGCGCCACCCGTCGTGGGCATGTCGCAGCAGCAGAGGTGTCGGCGATGTGCTGTGCGCATGCCCACTCCCTTGCTCCTGACCAGGCCGAATACGGCTCGCCCATACGGCGCAAACGGCAGCATACTTGTTGTTACTGCCTAGTAGGTAGTGCCGTTTGGAATTGTGCTGGTGTGACGCATCTGATCTTGCCGCGTGACGCGACGCTTCGTGCCACACTCAGCGTTCGTAGCGGGCGGCACGGGAGGATGCAATATGACTGCTGGTGTGGCTGAACTACTCGCGACGGCCGTGCGACGCGGCCCCGATCATGCTGCTCTGGTGGAGGC
>JBOHEL010000096.1:0-12413 GCA_050700995.1 Sciscionella sp.
TGAAGCAGGTGGCGGGCTCGCTGCGGCTCGACCTCTCGCAGTATCGCGAGCTTGAGGCGTTCGCCGCCTTCGCCTCCGACCTGGACGCGGCATCCAAAGCACAGCTGGAGCGGGGTGGCAGGCTCGTTGAGCTGCTCAAGCAGCCGCAGTACACCCCATTCCCGGTTGAAGAGCAGGTGGTGTCGATTTACCTCGGCACCAATGGCCACCTCGATTCGGTTCCGGTCGGCGACATCGGCCGCTTCGAGTCGGAGTTCCTCGACAACGTGCGACACCACCACGAGGGTGTCCTGGTCGAAATCCGGGACACCACGAAGCTCTCCGAGGAGAACGAGGAGCGGCTCATCGGCGCGGTGAACGACTTCAAGAAGGGCTTCACCACGTCGGAGGGTGGCGCGGTGGTCAACGAGAAGCCTGCCGAGGCGATGGACGAGGCAGACGAGTCGCGCGAGTCGGTCAAGGTGCGCCGTCCCGCTCCGAGCAAGAAGTGATCGGGTAGGCATCACATGCCAGCACAGATACGCGTACTCCGCAGGAGGATCCGCTCGACCCAGTCGATGCGGAAGATCACCAAGGCGCAGGAACTCATCGCCACCTCGCGGATCAGCAAGGCACAGGCCAAGGTAGAGGCGGCGCGGCCGTATGCCAACGAGATCACCGCGGTGCTCTCGGCGCTGGCCGAGGCGGCGGGATTCCATCACCCGCTGCTCGTCGAGCGGGAGAATCCGCGCAAGGCAGGCGTCCTCGTGATCACCTCCGACCGCGGGCTGTGCGGCGGCTACAACGCCAACGTGCTGCGTCGGGCGGATGAGCTGCAGGCACTGCTGCGCGATGAGGGCAAGGAACCGCAGCTGTATGTGATCGGTCGCAATGGGCTGAACTACTACAGCTTCCGGCAGCGCGAGGTCGCCGCGTCCTGGACCGGCTTCTCCGAGCAGCCTGGGTACATCGATGGCGCGGAGGCGACCGGGCCCATCGTGCGTGCTTTCCGCGCGGGGTCGGAAGAGGACGAAGCGGCCCGCGAACGATACCTGATCAAGGGCGAGGACGAGCCGTTGCGCCTCGACGGGGTTGATGAGCTGCACATCGTCTACACCGAGTTCACCAATATGCTCAGCCAGACGGCCGTGGCACGGCGGCTCGCTCCGCTGGATGTCGAATACGGCTCGGAGGAGGCCACGAGCACGTTGTACGACTTCGAGCCGGATGCCGACGAGCTGTTCCACTCCCTGATGCCGAAGTACGTGGCCACCAGGATCTATGCCGCCCTGCTGGAGTCGGCGGCTTCGGAGTCGGCATCGCGTAGGCGCGCGATGAAGGCCGCGACAGACAACGCGAACGACCTCATCCGCGACCTCACCCTTGACGCCAACCGGGCCCGCCAGGCCCAAATCACCCAGGAGATCAGCGAGATCGTCGGCGGTGTCGACGCGCTCGCCGCCGCAGGAAGTGATGACTGACATGAGTGCACCCACCGCGCTGCCCCAGGACCCCACCACCGCATCCGCTTCCGGTCGCGTGGTCCGTGTCACCGGACCCGTGGTCGATGTGGAATTCCCGAGGGGGTCCGTTCCCGACCTGTTCAACGCGCTCGAGGTCGAGATCACCTTCGGCGATCTCGCCAAGACACTGACCCTTGAGGTGGCCCAGCACCTCGGCGACAGCCTGGTCCGCACCGTCTCCATGGCGCCGACCGACGGCCTGGTGCGAGGTGTCGAGGTCCGCGACACGGGCGAGTCGATCTCAGTTCCGGTCGGCGAAGAGGTCAAGGGCCACGTGTTCAACATGCTGGGTGAATGCCTCGACGAGCCGGGCTTCGGCACCGAGCTCGAACACTGGAGTATCCACCGCAAGGCACCGGCTTTCGACCAGCTCGAAGGCCGCACCGAGATGTTGGAGACCGGCCTGAAGGTCGTCGACCTGCTCACCCCGTACGTGCGCGGCGGCAAGATCGGCTTGTTCGGCGGTGCCGGTGTCGGTAAGACGGTGCTGATCCAGGAGATGATCAACCGGATCGCCCGCAACTTCGGCGGCACGTCGGTATTCGCCGGCGTCGGGGAGCGTACTCGTGAGGGCACCGACCTGATCCTGGAACTGCGCGATGCGGACGTCCTCAAGAACACCGCGCTGGTGTTCGGGCAGATGGACGAGCCGCCCGGCACCCGTATGCGGGTGGCCCTGTCCGCGCTGACCATGGCTGAGTACTTCCGCGATGTGGCGAACCAGGACGTGCTGCTGTTCATCGACAACATCTTCCGGTTCACCCAGGCCGGTTCCGAGGTGTCCACATTGCTCGGACGGATGCCTTCCGCGGTGGGATATCAGCCGACGCTCGCCGACGAGATGGGCGAACTGCAGGAGCGGATCACCTCGACCAAGGGCCGCTCGATCACCTCGATGCAGGCGATCTACGTGCCGGCTGACGACTACACCGACCCGGCACCCGCCACCACCTTCGCGCACCTGGACGCCACAACGGAACTGTCGAGGGCGGTGTTCCAGAAGGGCATCTTCCCCGCTGTGGACCCGCTGGCGTCCAGCTCGACCATCCTCGACCCGCAGATCGTCGGCGACGATCACTACCGGGTCGCGCAGGAGGTCATCCGGATCTTGCAGCGGTACCAGGACCTGCAGGACATCATCGCCATCCTCGGTATCGACGAACTGTCCGAAGAGGACAAGCAGCTGGTGTACCGGGCGCGGCGGATCGAGCGCTTCCTGTCGCAGAACATGATGGCCGCGGAGCAGTTTACCGGCCAGCCTGGCTCGAACGTGCCGCTCAAGGACACCATCGAGGCCTTCGACAAGATCACCAAGGGCGAGTACGACCATCTGCCAGAGCAGGCATTCCACCTCGTTGGCGGTCTTGACGAGGTGGAGAAAAAGGCCGAGGAGCTCAACAAATAGCGGTGAGGGCAGCGCGTACCGAGCCGGGCGACCATTTCGGACTCCGGGTGCGGCTGGGCGCAGGCAAGAGCGTCTACACTCGAGTCAGCATGACAGAAGGAGTTCCGCGTGGCTGAGATGTCCGTCCGGCTGGTGGCTGTGGAGCGCGAGGTGTGGTCCGGCGAGGCCACCTTCGTCTTCGCTCGCACCACCGTCGGTGAGATCGGTGTCTTGCCGCATCACGTGCCGTTGATCGCCGAACTGGTCGAGGGCGAGATGGTGCGCATCGACACGCCGGGCGGCGAGGTTGTGCACGCCGCCGTACACGGTGGCTTCATATCGGTCGCAGGGGACGGTGTCAGCATCCTCGCGGAGGCAGCTGATCTGCGTGAGGAAATCGATGTCGAGCAGGCCTCGGTGGATCTGCAGTCCGATGACGAGGAACTCCGTCTCAAGGCCAGGGCCCGGCTACGAGCCGCCGGGCATACGGCCTGAGGCGTTAGGCGGGCGCGGATAACAGGCAGGAGCAGCCAGTGAGGGTCGCCGGGTACGTTGTGGTGATCCTGCTGGTGCTGCTCGTCGTCGGTGTCGCACTTGCGCTGCGTAGGTTGCGGGTGATCCGAGCTGGCGGCGTGCACGTGGCATTGCGTCGCAGGATCGATGCCAGCGGCCGGGGCTGGCGGCTCGGTATCGGCCATTACCGCGGTGACGAGTTCCTCTGGTACCGCGTGCTCGGCGTCAGCACCAAGGCCGATCAGGTGATAACCCGCGCGGGATTGCAGATCGCTACGCGACGGGCGCCCGGTTCAACCGAGACGTATGCGATGCCTGCTGGTGCCGGGGTACTGCAGTGCCACGGTGTGACCGGTGTAGACGTCGAGTTGGCCATGGGCGAGGACGCGCTGACAGGTTTCCTCTCATGGCTGGAGTCCTCCCCTCCAGGCCGTCACGCCCCCTGGGCCTCCTACTAGCGCTCGCCGCCGGGCTTCCAGAGCACGTCGCCATCGGGGTTGGCCGCACGGGCGAGGATGAACAGCAGGTCGGAGAGCCGGTTGAGGTACTTGGCGGCGAGCACGTTGGTCCGCTCGGCATCGATGCCGATCAACGCCCACGCCCGCCGCTCTGCGCGCCGTGCCACGGTGCATGCCTGATGCAGCAGGGCGGCACCGGGAGTCCCGCCGGGGAGGATGAACGAGTCCAGCTTGGACAATCGGCCGTTGAACTCGTCGCACCAGCCTTCCAAGCGGTCGATGTAGTCCTGCTCGACGCGCAGTGGTGGATACTTCGGATCTTCCGCGATCGGCGTGCACAGGTCGGCGCCGACGTCGAAAAGGTCGTTTTGCACATGCTCGACGACGGCGGCGATGTCGGCGGGCAGGTCACCGAGGGAGACGGCAACCCCGAGTGCGGTGTTTGTCTCGTTCGCGTCGGCGTAGGCCTCGATACGGGGGTCCGTCTTGGGAACCCGGGAGAAGTCGCCGAGCCCTGTGGTGCCGTCGTCGCCGACTCGCGTGTATATCCGCGTCAGATGCACTGCCATGACAGCACCCTATCCCGGCTGGAGCGCCGCCATCCGTACCATGGCTGCGGGATCAACCGCGCGGCAAGGAGTTCTACGAGTGTCCGAACACTTCCGGGTTCGTGGCGGCGCTCGGCTGGTGGGGGAAGTCGAGGTCGTCGGCGCCAAGAACAGTGTGCTGAAGCTGATGGCTGCCGCATTGCTGGCCGAAGGCGTTACCACCCTGACCAACTGCCCGGAAATCCTGGACGTGCCGTTGATGGCGGACGTGTTGCGCAGCCTTGGCTGCACTGTGGCCATCGAGGCGGACACGGTGGTCATCGAGACACCGGCGCAGCTCTCGCACCGTGCGGTGTCGCCGTCGATGGGCAAGCTGCGTGCCTCGGTGTGCGTGCTCGGGCCGCTGGTCGGCCGGTGCCGCCAGGCCGTGGTTGCGCTGCCGGGCGGTGACGCCATTGGTTCGCGCCCGCTGGACATGCACCAGAGCGGCTTGCGTTCGCTGGGCGCCAGCAGCGAGATCGAGCACGGTTGTGTCGTCGCGAAGGCGGAGAACCTGCGCGGCGCGCAGGTGTGGCTGGACTTTCCGAGCGTTGGTGCCACCGAAAACATCCTGATGGCCGCGGTGCTCGCCGATGGCGCCACCGTGATAGACAACGCGGCCCGTGAGCCGGAGATCATCGATCTGTGCACGATGCTCACGCAGATGGGCGCCAAGATCGAAGGTGCGGGAACCTCCACGCTCGTGGTGCACGGCGTCACCGAGTTGCACGCGGTGGAACACCGGGTGATCGGCGATCGGATCGTTGGCGCCACCTGGGCATTCGCCGCGGCCATCAGTAGCGGCGACATCACCGTGCGCGGTGTTGACCCGCATCACCTCGACCTGGTGCTGGAGAAGCTGCGGATGGCGGGCGCGGAGATCAGCACCGACGACGGGCACTTCCGCGTGGTGCAGCCGGGCAGGCCGCGCGCGGTCGACTTCGTCACGTTGCCCTACCCGGGGTTCGCCACCGACCTGCAGCCGTTCGCGATCGTGCTTGCGGCCGTGGCCGATGGCACGTCGATGATCACGGAGAACCTCTTCGAATCCCGATTCCGGTTCATCGAGGAGATGGTCAGGCTGGGCGCGGACGCCCGCACCGACGGCCACCACGCCGTCATCCGCGGTGTCCAGAGGCTGTCCTCGGCGCCGGTGTGGGCCTCCGATATACGCGCGGGCGTCGGTCTGGTGCTCGCGGGCATCCTCGCCGAGGGCATCACCGAGGTGTGGGACGTCTTTCACATCGATCGCGGCTATCCCCGCTTTGTGGAGAACATGCAACAGCTCGGCGCAGGCGTCGAGCGGGTAGCCGGGCCCCCAGACCGCACCTGATCGGGCCCGTGAGCACTTTCCGGTGCTCTAGCACCGGAAAGTGCTCACCGGCCGGGAGCTGTGTCGGGATATCGCTGACGCCGCACGCCTGTGAGTAAACGCACGGCTGTCACCTCGTTACCAGCCAGTAAGCTGTAGCGAACGCCGTTACCGGAGGTCAACGCATGCCCTATCCGACCGACTCTGAGCGGGATCGACCATGGGTGATGCGCACCTACGCTGGTCACTCATCGGCGGCGGCATCGAACGAGCTGTACCGGCGCAATCTCGCGAAGGGACAGACTGGGCTCTCCGTTGCCTTCGACCTGCCGACCCAGACCGGCTACGACCCTGACGATGAGCTCGCGGCGGGGGAGGTGGGCAAGGTCGGCGTGCCCATCAGCCATATCGGCGATATGCGCCAGCTCTTCGATCAGATCCCGCTGGCAGGCGCGAACACCTCGATGACGATCAACGCCACCGCGATGTGGCTGCTGGCGCTCTACGTCACGGTCGCACAGGAACAGGCCGAGACCGAGGGGGCTGACTGGCACGACGTGGTCGCCAAGCTCGCGGGCACCACGCAGAACGACATCATCAAGGAGTACCTGTCGCGGGGAACCTACGTCTTCCCTCCGGGGCCCAGCCTGCGGTTGATCACCGACATGGTGGCGTGGACGGTGCACAACGTCCCGAAGTGGAACCCGATCAACATCTGCAGCTACCACCTGCAGGAGGCAGGTGCGACGCCGAAGCAGGAGGTGGCATACGCGCTGAGCACGGCCATCGCGGTGCTGGACGCGGTCCGGGATTCCGGCCAGGTCTCCAGCAAGGACATGGGCCGCGTGGTCGGCCGGATGTCTTTCTTCGTCAACGCGGGCGTGCGTTTCGTCGAGGAGATGTGCAAGCTGCGCGCCTTCGCTCAGTTGTGGGATGAGATCGCCCGCGACCGCTACGGCGTGACGGACGCCAAGCAGCGGCGGTTCCGCTACGGCGTGCAGGTCAACTCGCTTGGCCTGACCGAGGCGCAGCCGGAGAACAACGTGCAGCGCATCGTGCTGGAGATGCTGGCGGTGTCGCTCTCCCGCGGCGCGCGGGCGAGGGCGATCCAGCTTCCCGCGTGGAATGAGGCCCTAGGGTTGCCCCGGCCGTGGGACCAGCAGTGGGCGCTGCGGATGCAACAGGTGCTGGCTTACGAGACCGACCTGCTTGAGTACGAGGACCTCTTCGACGGCTCGCCGGTCGTGCAGGCGAAGGTCGACGAGATCGCGGGCGACGCCCGTGCGGAGATCGACCGGGTCCAGGGCATGGGTGGTGCGGTGGCCGCGGTTGAGAGCGGTTACATGAAGTCGGCGCTGGTCAGCTCCTTGGTCGCGCGGCGGGGGCGGATGGAATCCGGCGAGGATGTCATTGTCGGCGTCAACAAGTTCGATACCACCGAGCCGTCGCCGCTACAGGCCGAGGGTGCCGAAGCGATCATGACGGTAGACCCCGAGGTCGAGCGGCATGCGGTCGCCGCGATCAAACGGTGGCGTGTCGAGCGTGACGCGCCGGATGTGGAGCGGTCACTGGAGGGTTTGCGGGAGGCGGCCAAGACCGACGCGAACCTGCTGGAAGCCACGCTGGCCTGTGCAAGGGCCGGGGTGACCACCGGCGAGTGGTCCTCCGCGCTGCGCGAGACATTCGGCGAGTACCGCGCACCGACCGGGGTGTCCGGTGCCGCGGCCTCGGGCGAGGCTGGTTCGGAGATCGCCATGGTGCGCGCGCGGGTGAAGGCCGTCGGCGAGCAGATCGGCGAGCGACTGCGGATGCTTGTCGGCAAGCCAGGGCTTGACGGGCACTCCAACGGCGCGGAGCAGGTTGCCGTCCGGGCCCGCGATGTCGGTTTCGAGGTGATTTACCAGGGAATCCGGCTCACGCCGTCACAGATCGTGGCCGCTGCTGTGCAGGAGGGTGTGCACGTGGTGGGTCTCTCGGTACTGTCCGGTTCCCACATGGAAGTCGTGCCCGCCGTCGTCGAGGGTTTGCGGGCCGCGGGCGCCGAGGACATACCGGTCATCGTGGGCGGCATCATCCCGCCAGGAGACGCCGCCGCCCTTGTCAAACTAGGCGTGGCCAGGGTGTTCACCCCGAAAGACTACAAGCTGACGGAGATGATGGACGGCATAGTCGAGGTCATCGAGCAAGGTCACGGCCGTTAATCCCGTAACCTTCACAGCATCTCTATTTGGTAACAGACGGTAATTGATGGGCGAGAACCTTTGACGTGATCCGACCATGCGTCCTACGTTCGGTGACCTAGATCACCGCACGAAGGGGTACGCCATGTCGGACGGTCAGTGGTCACGTCGGGACTTCTTCAAGAGGTCGGCGGCACTCGGTGCGGTCGCTATCGGCGGGCCTGTGCTGCTCAGCGCATGCACCAGCACGTCAAGCGGCGGAGGTGGTGGCGGAGGGGGCAGCCTGCTGGACCAGCTCAAGAAGCAGGGCTCGATCAACATTGGTGTCGCTGGCGAGGTGCCTTATGGCTACATCGACAACGGCAAGGTCACTGGCGAAGCGCCGGAAGTCGCGCGAGCGATCTTCAAAAAGCTCGGCATCGACAAGGTGCAGGCGAAGCAGGTCAGCTTCAAGCAGCTCATCCCCGCGTTGAACGCCAAGCAATTCGACATGGTGTGCGCCGGCATGGACATCACGGCACCGCGCTGCAAGAACGCCCAGTTTTCCATCCCGGATTACTCGGTGCCGGTCTCTCTGCTGGTGCCGAAGGGCAACCCGAAGAATGTGGTGACCTTCAAGGACGTCATCGCCAAGAAGGTGAAGATTGCGGTGGAGACCGGCGCGGTGGAAAAGGACTACGCCACCAAGGTCGGGGTGCCGGAGAGTCAAATCCTCACCTTTGGCTCGCCCGACGACCTGCTCAGCGCGGTGACCAGCAAGCGGGCCTATGCGGGCGTGCTGACCAGCATCTCCATCCAGACGCTCGTGAAGAAGAACCCGAGCGCCCCGGTGGAAGCGGCCAAGGGCTTCAAACCGGTGATCAATGGGCACGCGATCGCGGAGACCGGGGGGTTCACCTTCCGCAAGGACGAGTCCGCGCTGGTCGACGCGTTCAACAAGCAGCTCAAGCAGCTGCACGAAAGCGGTGAGTGGCTGAAGATCGTCACGCCGTTTGGGTTCACCAAGGACAACCTACCTATTCCCGGCCTGACTACCCAGAAGCTCTGCCAGGCGAGCTGACCGGCCGCTGCACGTGTTCACACACTTCTCGAAGTTCCTTTCGGTCCTGCTGCAGGGTGTGCTGCCCACCGTCGAGCTGACCGTGTTGGGGATCATCCTGTGCACGATCATGTCCTTCGTGTTCGGGCTTGCCATGCTCAGCAGCAATATCGTGGTGCGGTTCGTGGCCAGGGTCTACGTCGAGGGCTGGCGAGGCACCTCCGAGGTGGTGCAGCTTTTCTGGATCTACTTTGCGCTGCCGATCCTGGTCGGCATCCAGTTCATACCGCTGTTCGCCGGGGTTATCGTGCTCGGGCTGAACATGGGCGCCTACGGTGCCGAGTTCGTCCGAGGCGCGGTGCAGTCGGTGCCAAAGGAGCAGTACGAGGGCTGTATCGCGCTGAGCCTCACCCCTGCGCAGCGGATGCGGCGGGTGATCCTGCCGCAGGCGATCCCTGAGATGCTCCCGCCGTTCAACAACCTGTTCATCCAGCTGCTCAAGGCCACAGCCATCGTCGAGTTCATCAACGTCAGCGAGATCACTTACCAGGGTGAGAACGTGCTACGGCCGGCGTTCGGCAGCCCGAACCAGGTGCTGCTGATCTTTCTGATGATGCTGGTGATGTACCTGATCCTGTCCGTGCTGATCACGATCGGAATGCGGTTCCTCGAGCGGTCGGCTGGACGCATGGTCGGCAGGCGCCCGCAGCGCAATGCCAAGGGGCGCAACCGGCAGCCGAAGATGGGCGACCATGTCATGTGGGGTGGGTCGTGACCAAGTGGGACTGGGGCTTCGCGGCCCAGATCTTCCCGCAGATCCTCAGGGCACTGCTGGTGACGCTGGAAGCCACCGTGCTCGGCTCGATCCTGGCCATGGTGCTCGGGCTGATCCTGGCACTGGTCCGCCGCTCGCGGATTCCCGTGCTCAGCCAGTTGGTGTGGCTGCTCATCGAGTTCGTGCGCAGTACCCCACTGCTAGTGCAGATCTTCCTGTGGTTCTGGGTGCTGCCGGCCTACGGCATCACACTCTCCTCGATGACCGCAGGCGTGCTCGCGCTCGGCGTGCACTACGCGACCTACGACGCCGAGGTCTACCGGGCCGGTATCGAGGCGGTCCCGCGTGGACAGTGGGAGGCGTGCACGGCGCTGTCCCTGCCGCGCACGCGGGTCTGGGCGAGCGTGATCCTGCCGCAGGTAATACCACGCGTGCTGCCCGCGCTCGGCAACTACGTGATCTCCATGTTCAAGGAGGTTCCACTGCTGCTGGCGATCAACGTCATCGGCATCGTGGGGGAGGCGCAACAGGTCGGCTCGGAGTTCTACCGCTACGTCGAGCCGTACACCATCGCGGGCTTCCTGTTCCTCGTACTGAGTTATCCCGCCTCGATCCTGGTGAGAAGGTTGGAACGTCGTGTCCGACATCGTTGATGGGCCGATCGGAAACATGATGATCTGCTTTGACAAGGTGGTGAAGCAATTCGGCGATCACGTCGTGCTTCGGGAACTCGATTTCCAGGTTAAACCGGGGGAGCGCATCACCCTGATCGGGCCGAGCGGTTCCGGCAAGACCACGATCCTGCGGCTGCTGATGACGCTGGAGAAGGTCAACGGCGGCACCATTCAGGTGGGCGATCAGTATCTCAGCCATATGCGACGCGGCGACAAGCTGGTGCTCGCGAACGAGAAGCATCTGCGTGAGGTCCGCAAACGCATCGGGATGGTATTCCAGCAGTTCAACCTCTTTCCCAACATGAAGGTGCTGCAGAACATCACCGAGGCACCGATCCGCTCGCTTGGCCTGGCCAAGGAAGAGGCCGTGCAGCGTGCGAAAGACCTGCTCGAACTGGTAGGCCTGTCGGACAAGGCGGACGCCCACCCCTCGCAGCTCTCCGGCGGGCAGCAGCAGCGGGTGGCGATCGCGCGGGCGCTGGCGATGCAGCCAGACGTGCTGCTGCTCGACGAGGTGACCTCCGCCCTCGACCCGGAACTCGTGGCAGGAGTACTCGGCGTGCTACGCGATATCGCGAACAGCACGGACATCACGATGCTGCTGGTCACTCACGAGATGGGCTTCGCGAAGGACATCTCCGACCGGGTGCTGATGTTCGATCAGGGTCAGGTGGTCGAGGAGGCACCACCTGAGAAGCTCTTCACCGACCCCGACCACCAACGCACCCGGGACTTCCTCCGCGCCGTGATCGACCGCAAGTGAAGCTGCTGAAAGTGGCTCTTGTTCCCTAGAGGTGCACGAACGCCACGTTCAGCTCCTTCAAGTACACAAGAGCCACTTTCAGCACGACGTCGGTGCGGCTAACGTGCGGGTATGGCCGAATACGAGCACATTCTGAGCAAGCGGGACGGCGACACCGTCCGTATCACCATGAACCGGGCGCAGCGCAGGAACTCGCTGTCCGAGCCGCATCTAGCCGAACTGCTCGATGCCGTGGTGGAAGCGGGCGAGTCCACCGCGACCGGCATCGTGCTGGCAGGCGACGGACCCGTCTTCTCTTCAGGGCACGATTTCGGCGATGTCGCCGAACGCGACCTGCTTGGTGTCCGTGACCTGCTGCAACTGTGCACGGAGCTGATGCAGGCGATGCAGTCGGTGCCGCAGGTGGTGATCGCACGGGTGCACGGTCTTGCCACCGCGGCAGGCTGCCAACTGGTGGCCTCGGCCGACCTCGCGGTGGCTGCCGAATCGGCAGGCTTCGCGCTCCCTGGCGGTAAGGGCGGTTGGTTCTGCCATACCCCATCCGTGCCGGTCGCGCGGCTGATCGGCCGCAAGCGGCTGATGGAGATGGCGCTGACCGGCGACGTGGTGGACGCGCAGACCGCGCTGCGATGGGGGCTGGTAAATCGGGTGGTACCCGACGCGGAGCTGGACACCGCCGTCGACGAGCTGCTGGCCAGGGCGACAAGGGGAAGCAGGGTAAGTAAGGCGCTCGGTAAGCAGACGCTGTACGCCCAGCTGGATCGCCCGGAGGACGATGCGTACCGGATCGCGCTTGAGGTGATGGCCGGGACCTCCCAGACCGAGGGAGCTAAGGAAGGCATGGCAGCGTTCCTGGAGAAGCGCAAGCCGGTGTTTCCTGACTAGCTCACCCGCTCGTGCAGTAACAGCTGCAGGTACGCGGCAACGGACTGGGCATCGCTGATACGGCCGTCCGAGACCATGTCTTCGAATTCCGCGCGGGCGAACCAGCGTCCCAGCATGTCCTGCTCGGTGTGCTCCCGCTGCGGTTTGCCCGCCGTCAGCTCGGTCGCCAGGAAGACCGTGCCGCGCTGGCTGCTCATGCCTGGTGCCACGTCCAACCGCCCCAGCTCGACCATATGGCCCGCCCGCAGACCCGTCTCCTCCACCAGCTCACGCGCGGCCAGATCCAGCGGTTCGGTGTCGGCGCGGTCGGGCGCCGTGCCCTGCGGGAACTCCCAGCGGCG
>JBOHEL010000097.1:0-12398 GCA_050700995.1 Sciscionella sp.
GAGGCCGCCGCGCTCGCCGAGCGGTTGCGCCACGCCGTCGAGACGCTCCATGTCGAGGTAACGAAGCCTGCCGGTGGTGCGTGCGCCGTCGTCACTGGCTGCACGTTGTCGCTCGGCATCGCGGTGGCCCCCGAGCACGGCACCGAGTTGGCGGACTTGCAGGAGATGGCGGACCAAGCACTGCAGTGCGCCAAGGACTCCGGCCGCAACAAGGTCTGCTTCCCCTCCGACATCACAGATGTCACTGCCGCCACCGCGCTGCCGCAGCCACGCCAGCCGAACCGGACGCACAACCGGCGCGAGCCTCACCGCGGGTAGCGCGGGTCACAGGATCAGGTACGGCCAGGTAGTGGACGCTGCGGCCCGCGACGTGCGAATCTGATCGGACCCCCGCACGACCGGGCGCATAACACAGGAGGCCACAGCGATGCGTGAGGCAGTTATCTGCGAGCCGGTCAGGACCCCGATCGGACGGTTCGGCGGCGCGTTGAAGTCGGTCAGCGCTGTCGAGCTCGCCGCCACGGTCATCAGGGCAGTGCTTGAGCGCACAGGGCTGCGCGGGGAGCACGTGGACGAGGTGGTCCTCGGCCAGTGCTATCCGAGCGCGGAGGCCCCCGCGATCGGTAGGATCGCGGCGCTCGACGCGGGGCTGCCTGTCACCACCGGGGGCAGTCAGCTCGATCGCCGCTGCGGTTCTGGTCTGCAGGCGGTGCTGAACGCCGCGATGCAGGTACAGAGCGGCGCCAGCGACGTGGTGCTCGCCGGCGGGGTGGAGAGCATGAGCAACGCGCCGCTGTACACCGTGGAGGGCAGGTGGGGTCTGCGCGGCGGCGGCTTGATGCTGCACGACGGGCTCACGCGTGGTCGGGTCACCGCGGGCGGCGTCAACTATCCGGTAGCTGGCGGCATGCTGGAAACCGCCGAGAACCTTCGCAGGGAGTACCGGATCAGCCGCGAGGAGCAGGACGAGCTCGCCGTCATGTCCCAACAACGGGCCGCGACCGCGATGAAGGACGGTTTGTTCGATCGGGAGATCGTGCCGGTCACGGTGCGATCCCGCAAGGGCGAGAGTGTCGTGCGGTCCGACGAACACCCCAGGCCCGACACCACCATCGAGACCTTGCGGGGGCTGCGGCCGGTGCTTGGCAAGAGCGACCAGGAGGCCACCGTGACCGCGGGCAATTCGAGCGGTCAGAACGACGCGGCCGCGGTGTGTGTGGTCACCAGCCGGGAGCGCGCCGAGGAGCTCGGTTTGAACCCGACGTTGCGACTGGTGTCCTGGGCGCGCGCGGGCGTCGAACCAGCCAGGATGGGGATCGGCCCGGTACCTGCCACGGCGGCGGCGCTAGCACGCGCGGAGCTCACGCTGGCGGCGATCGATCTGATCGAGTTGAACGAGGCGTTCGCCGCCCAGGTGCTTGCCTGCGCGAGGGAATGGCAACTAGCGGATTCCGACTGGCAGCGCGTCAACGTCAACGGGTCCGGAATCTCGCTCGGCCACCCTGTCGGCGCAACCGGCGGCAGGATCCTCGCCACGATGGCCTGCGAGATGCACCGCCGCGGCGCCCGCTACGGCTTGGAGACCATGTGCATTGGCGGCGGTCAGGGGCTCGCCGCGGTGTTCGAGCGCGTCTAGTGTCCCGCGCCGCAAGCAGCGGCACCAATGCCGGCGCAGGACAATAGGGCGTTCCACCGACCGGCGATGAGGCGACATCGCGCCTAGAATTGGCACCCCGGACGCACTCCGCTCAACGGCGGGTACCGAGCCTGGGCAACGTGATGGCGACGCATCGAACGGACGAAGGTGGCGTCATGTCGATCAACCATTGGCCCCGGTTGTCGAGGCATGAGGAGCCCGGATACCCCTTGGCCGAGTGGGAGCTCCCGATCGCCGCGGACACATCCGCCCAACTGCGCCACGGGCTGCTGGACTGGGCGACCTTCTGCCCCAATCGGGGCAAGGGAATGCCGTGGGAAGCGGCCGCGGCACTGCGTAAGACGCTGGGGGCGGTCAGCTCGGCGGCCTGCCTAGTGATCCCGTGGAGCACCCGCCACCTGCACGGGCGCTGCTACGCATACACCCCTACCAGCGTGGTCGCGGCAGGTGAGCGCGGCATCGGACTGTGGGTAGACGACCTGCGCGGTCCTGAGGTTGTCGCGAACATGCGCTACCAAGACATCTGTGCCATCAGAATGCTCACCACCGCACGGCATGGCAGGCTTGTTCTGATCGGCAAGGGCCGAGAGCTCACATTCGAGTGCGAGACGACCACAGGGAAGCCGCTCGCCGACTTCGCCGACCGGGTGCGCCGGGCGGTCCTTAGCGAACCACGCCCGCTACCGGAGTATTCGGCGCGGGTACCGCAAGGGTGGCGAGCCATAGTGGCGTCCGCGATCGTGCGGCTGGACAACGACCAACCGGTCAGCGTGGTGTCCTACCCCGAGAGGCACACCCGCAGGCGCCACGCCTGCACGCTCATCGCGCTCACGCCATTTGAACTCGTCGTGTTACGAGCATCGGACGGCACACCGGCACCGCGCTCGATCGAGTGCCTTGCCATTCCCCGGCCGCGCATCACCGGGATCGACGCCGACCACGGCACCCTGCACGTCACCTCCCCCGGCGCCGAGCAGGTCATCTCCGCCTCGGCGGAAGTGCTGCGCAACGCGCGCCGCGAACTCGCCGACGTGCTGCCGTGGGCGGGTGCCCGGCAGGATCCCGCCCCCCGAACGCCGGGCAAGATCCACCACCCCGACCAGCGCCAAGGCTGAACGCCCGAGGGGTGAGATGGCTCACGCGCAGTCGCGACAGAGGTTGCGCCCGTCACGTTGTTCGGCCAACCGGCTGCGGTGCTGCACCAGGTAACAGCCCGCACAGGTGAACTCGTCCGTTTGCAGCGGGATGACCCTTACCGACAGTTCCTCCATGGACAATGCCGACAGGTCAGCTCCTGGCAGCTCGAAGTCATCGCTGGAAGTGTCATCGTCCACGTCGATCACGCTGGACTGCGCCTCGGACTGGCGCACCTTCAATCCGGCGAGTGCATCATCGGCAGGCTCGGTGTTCTTCGCACGCGGAGCGTCATAGTCAGTAGCCATTGCGTCATTCGCCTCCACGGCCTCCGGAACTACACCCTTCGGCCCCCATAACGCTCCGGACCCCGGGTTTGTGCCCGCCTCGCTGACTACTCTCGAGTAACAGCTGGATCCTTGACCAGGCCGTTGAGCAGCAACCGCGCAACGGTATGCGGGTCGGGCAAGCGGCTGCTGGGGTTGAGCAGGAGGCTGATGGTCATCCGGATCAGCCACTCGGCGGCCTGCTCGACCGGCACCCGCAGCACGTCGTGATGGGTGTTGACGAAGCGCTCCACAACGGCGGGCAACATCACGTCGATCAGCGAGGCCTGCTCGCTCTGTGAAATCACCACACCAGTGAGCTGCTCCGGTTCGCTCACCAGCACGCGCTGTAGCAACATGTGCTGCCGAAGATAGCTGAGGGTGAAGTCGACCGCCCGCTCCAATGCGTCGACGAGGGGCGAAGCACGCCAGTCCACCGCGGCATCCAGCGCCGTCATGAAGCGACCGACCTCGGCCTGCACTACGACGCGCACGAGTCCGTCCTTGTCCCCGAAGACGCGGTAGGTGGTGGCGCGAGATACCCCAGCTCGCGCGGCGACATCCGTCAGCGACGTCTTGCGCACCCCGAACGCGACGAAGCACTCCAAGGCAGCTTCGATCAACTCCGTAGGCGGCTGCGCGGTCGGCGAGGGGGAAGGCATAGCCTCATCGTCTCATTGGAACGGAATAGCGAACATATCTCATTGTGTCAGCCGGTGACCGCGATCAGTGCCTGGCAGCCCGGTTGATGAGATCGCCACCTCGGTCAAGGCAGTCAAGGCATACCACGGCATCCGCCGCGGGGCGTGCCATCCGCCGCAGTGAACGCCGGAATCCCAGGAAGGTGCGACGCTCGCGGCGGTCACAGAACTCGCACGGCGCGTCCTCCGCCGATCGCAGCCGCACCAGCGCGGACCCACCGGCTTCCGACTGCCTGCCGTCGCGCAGCAGCCGCAGCCCGACCTCGATGCACCCCGCGCACACCGGTCCGACCGGGCCGGGCATCCTCGGCACGCCCGGCTTGACCTGATCACAGAACCTGCACGGCGCTCGCCCGCCCGCAGGGTTACTCGCCGTCACTCGAATCTCCTCAATGCGGTGAGCCACACCGCCGTGCCAATCTCCGAACGCCGCTCGATAGTAGACCTGCCGTCTTTCGGTGGTGACAAGCCGAGACTGGCGTAAGAGCACAATCCGGAGGGCCGTCAACGCCGTGGCCATGGCAGCCCGCCGCCGAACCGGCACACCGAAGCGGATCGGCCGTCACAGCGGCGGAAACAGGCTACGACCGCGGCTACGATCGGGCGATGAGCGACGTAGCCGAAGCCCGCGCGCTGGCCTTGGCGCTGCCGGAGGCGACCGAACAAGACCACCATGGCATGGCCTCGTTTCGGATCCGAGGCAAGATCTTCGCCACGCTCCCTGACGACGACCATCTCAGGGTCATGGTCGATGAAGCCGAGATCCACGCGGCGGTCGCCGAATACCCAGCCGTCTGCTCCGAGTTCTACTGGGGCAAGCGTCTCGCATGTGTGGCCGTCGCCCTAGCCTCGGCGCCTGCCGGGTTCCTGCGGGAACTACTGACTGAAGCTTGGTTGCGCAAGGCACCCAAGGTCCTCGCACGCGAATTCCGCCATTCACCGTGAGCGGCAAGGGGGTTGCCCACCAGCGGCACGGGCCGTGCGGAAGGCTCTGAGCGCCGCAACCGTCGGTGCGGTGGCGCAGAATGACCAGCGTGCCCGACGCCGCCCCTTCCGATGCTCCTTCCCTCGTAGTGGTCGTTCCGGATCACGAGGGTGGTGCACGCTTGCGGTTGCTCGACGAGGACGTGACGCCGCTCGCGCCAGTCGAGCGGGTCGTGGACCTGCCGGCCAGGGTCGCCGAGTTGGAGAAGGCGCACGCGCCGCGCTGGGTATGGGCAGACACCGGCGGGATCTATGCCGGGTTGCTCCGATCCGGGGTACGCGTCGAGAGGTGCCACGACCTCACACTTGTTGAAGCCATCCTGCTCGGCTATCACGGCGCCCACAACCAGCCTCGCGGGCTAGCGGCGGCTTGGGCCCGCAGTCAAGGCCTGCCGCCCCCACCCGACCTGCCCACTCACACGCGCGGCGAGCAGCCGACGCTGTTCATCCCGGAGCCACCGCCGCTGCCGGGGGGAGCCGAACCGATCGACGCCGCGACCACGGTGCTCGCTGAGCAACACCGCGGGATAGCGGCGACCGCGCATCCGGGACGGCTGCGGCTGCTCGCGGCGGCCGAGTCCGCAGGCGCGTTGGTGGCAGCGGAGATGACCCATTACGGCCTGCCGTGGCGGGAGGATGTGCACCGCCGACTCCTTGTCGAGCTGGTAGGCGAGCGGCCGTCCCCCGGGCAGCGACCACGCAAACTCGCGGTACTCGCCGAGCGGATCGCGCGTGCTTTCGGTGACCGGGAGGTCAACCCCGACCACCCAGGCAGCGTGCTGCGCGCGTTCGCAAGGGAAGGTATCGACCTACCGTCGACCCGTGCCCAGGTGCTGCGTGGCATCGCACATCCCGCCGTCGCACCCCTGCTGGAATACAAGGAGCTCTCCCGACTCTGGGTGGCCAACGGCTGGACCTGGCTGGACACTTGGGTCCACAATGGACGATTCCGCGCCGACTACGTGGTGGGCGGTGTGGTGTCGGGCCGGTGGGCTACCCGAGGCGGTGCGGCACTACAACTGCCGAAGGCGACACGGTTCGCGGTCCAGGCCGACCAAGGATGGACGTTCGTGGCCGCGGACGCCGCGCAACTGGAACCACGTGTGCTCGCCGCTCTCTCACGCGACCGCAGGCTCGCCGAGCTCACCGCAGCAGGCGATCTGTACACGGGGCTCGCCACCGACTCCTTCGACGACGACCGCGGCCAGGCGAAGATCGCGATGCTCTCGGCCATGTATGGCGGCACCGCTGGCGGAGCGGGATCGCTACTCGCCGTGCTACGGCGGCGCTTCCCCGACGCCGTCGACTATGTGGAACACGCGGCGGCGGAAGGCGAGGCGGGAAGGGCCGTGCGCTCCACACTCGGCCGCACCTCACCCCCGCCGTCGGAGGGGTGGCGTGAGCTCACCGCCAGCCCCGACCTGTCCCTGGAACACCGCTCCCGCCAAGCTGCCCGCGAATGGGGCCGGTTCACCCGAAACTTCGTGATACAGGCCAGTGCCGCGGACTGGGCACTGGCACTGCTCGCCGCACTCCGGCGACGGCTGGCCGCGACGGTGGCCGAGGCGGAACTCGTCTTCTTCCTGCACGACGAGATACTCGTGCACTGTCCACTCGCTACAGCGAAGCAGGTGCTCGCCCAGGTCGCCGCCGCTGCCGAGGAAGCCACCAGCCTCGTCTTTCCTGGCACACCCGTGCGCTTCCCGTTACCTGCCAAGGTTGTCCGCCGATACTCCGACGCGAAATGATCAAACCCTTCGCAGCGAGTCTGGGGTCAGTTCGGCGATGCTGCGATGCCCCGACAGCGCCAGGTTCAGCTCGGCCTCGGCCACCATGCCGCGAAGTACCTGCCGTACCCCGTCCTCGCCGCGCTGCGCAAGGCCGTACACCCACGGCCGACCCAGCAACACCGCGCGCGCCCCCAGCGCCAACGCCTTGAGAATGTCGGAACCGGTACGGACGCCGGAGTCGAACAGCACCTCCAGCTTGTCCCCTACCGCCGCCACGATCTCCGGAAGTACGTCGAGCGAACCGATCGCGCCGTCCACCTGACGCCCGCCGTGATTGGACACCACAATGCCGTCCATTCCGGCTTCCGCTGCCCGGCGCGCATCATCGACGTGCTGGATGCCCTTGAGCACGATAGGGCCGTCCCAGTGTTCACGCAGGAATGGCAGGTTTTCCCATGACTTGTCGGTGCCGGTGAACATCGGCAACCAGCGCAGCACGGCGGCCCGCACATCCTGCTCCGGTGGCTTGGCCAGGCCGGCGCGGAATACCGGATCGGAGAAATACACGGCCGTGCCGACCCCGTTGAGGAACGGCAGGTAGGCGCGGTCGAGGTCGCGCGGGCGCCAGCCCAGCATCCAGGTGTCTAGGGTGACGACCAGCGTGCTGAACCCGGCTGCCTTGGCACGAGCGAGAAAGCTCGCACACACCTCAGGATCGTTCGGCCAGTAGAGCTGGAACCACCTCGGCCCGCTAGCGCTCGCCCGCGCCACCTCCTCGATGCTGTGCGATGCGGCGGTGGACAGGATCATCGGCACACCGAGCGCCGAGGCCGCCCGCGCGGTCGCCAACTCCCCCTCCGGGTGCACGATCGACTGCACCCCGATCGGAGCCAACGCCACCGGAACCGGCATCTCGGTACCCAGCACCGTCGTTGACAGGTCGCGCGCGGTCGCGTCACGCAGCATTCTCGGTACCAGCTTCCAGTGCCCGAACGCCTCGCGATTCGCCAGCGCCGTGGATTCCGAGCCAGCGGCACCCGCGACATAGCTGAACGCGGCGGGCTCCATCGTTGACCTCGCCGCATCCTCCAGCGCCTCGTGATCGGTGGTGAACGCGGGCACGCCGCCTGCCAGGCCTTGCAGGTAGATCTCGGCCGCATAGCTGGAGAATCCGCTTGTCATCTCGATCCCTTCAGTGGCCGCACCCGAGCGTCGCGGTGATCACGGTACCGCCACGACAGCACGGCCAACTGACTGATACCGCCCGTCAGCACGGCGCAGAGCAGAGCGGCAACCAGCAGGCCGAGACCGTGCGCACCGAAAGCCAGGCTCACCGCCCATCCCGCGATCGCCAGCACCGACAACGACAGTGACCCGACGCTCACGACGAATGTCCTGCTGCCGCGCGCGAGCAAGCGCCACGCGGCAGGCCGAGGGCGCGGCAGCCGCGAGCACGCTCGTGCGGTATCCGCCGCGAGTACCAGCAGTAACGCCAGCCCGAACCAGCCAAGCAGGCCCGCAGGGGTCGGCATTCCCGCCAGTATCAGCAGCAGGCTGCCTGCGGCCGCGATCACCGCGAGCCGCCGCGAATCCCGCCACACGATCGGGTCCACTCCCGAGCGCATGTGGCGAGGTACCGAACGTCGCGGCGCGCGGCCCGCGGGCAGGCGGCTCGGACCACCCGGTAGGCGGCGCAGCGCCGCCGACGCCAAGGCGTTGCCGGGATCCAGAGCCAGCACGCCGGCATAGGCCTTGACCGCGAGCGGGTAGTCGCCGGTACGCGTCGCGATATCGCCAAGGACCTCGTGGGTGCGCGGCTCGGCAGGCGCAAGCCTGGTGGCGTGCCTGGCGGCCACGAGCGCCTCATCGGCTTCTGACGACGCCAGCACCTGCGCGGCCGTGACATGGCCGCGCCAGTCATCCGGGCGCAACCGAAGTGCTTCCCGCGCGGTCCTGACCGCTTCCCCGGTGCGGCCGAGATTCAGCAGTGCGTAGCTGGTCAGGCGATTCGTCCATGCGGGATCGCCACCACAGGCCAGGCCACGCTTCGCCGCCGTCAGCGCCGCATCGGCGTCCCCCGCCGCCAGCTGCGCCTCCGCCAAACGACACCAGATCTCGGGGATGTCCTGATAGGTCACGACCACCGGCCGCAGCAGATCCACCGCCCTGCGCCCTTTGCCCGCGCCGGTAAGCTCCGCCGCGTGCCGCAGCGTCGCCGCGATCGATGGTGTCATCAACCGTTGCCCTTTTGTGAACAAACGTAAGTCTGCTCCATCAGGCATCTTCACCTTGCGGTGAGGCGGTCCCCGTCTGATCCGGCGGTTGCTGGTGCGGGGTTGACGCTTCATCGCCTGCTGCGTCGGTCTCACGCGTGGCTCCACGTCCTGCCACATGACCACTCCCGGCGGGACTCTGGTCACCAAGACGTTGGGTCTCGCCGAGTCGAGCGAGGTTGATCGCGGCGTTGTGGTCCCGGCCCAGGATCAGGCCGCAGTGTTCGCACACGTAGGTGCACTCGGACAACAGGAGCCTTGGCTTTCGGCTGCCGCATCCCGAGCACGTCTTACTGGAGGGATACCACCGGTCGGCCTCGACCAGGATGGATCCGTAGGCATTCAACGTCTCTACGATAATGATCTGGTGACGCTTGGCGAGTCGGGTAGTGGCCTTGTGTAGCGCATCTCGGCGCACGCTCGCGGCCCGCGCATGGGTCTTCCCGATCCCAGCCTGGGTGTGCCTCCAGCGGTTCGACGGCTGGCACTTGCGCTTGATGGTGGGGTCGTAGGGGCCTTGCTGGCGGGCGGCCTTGCGCTGCAACGCCCGCAGCCGAGCCTGCGCGCTGGTAAGGCTCTTGGGTGCGCGCACCCGCTCGACCTTGGCACCATCGCCGGTGGCAACCACCAGCAGGTCCTTCACACCGACATCCACACCCACCACCGGATGCCCAGACGTCCCCACGTTGTCCCGCCGCCGCATGCTGCGTTGCACGAGGGTCTGGAACGCGACATGCCACCGCCCAGCGCTGTCGCGGGCGACCGTGCAGGACAGGACCCGCGCGGTCCCTGCTTTCACCCGGCGGGCGAGTTTCCTCGTGGACTCGTGGACTCGGATGGTCCCGAGCCGGGGCAGGGTGACGTGGTGCCGGTCGGCCTCCACCCTGATCGTGCCGGTGGTGAACCGCACGCTCGCCTTGCCGCGGCGGGAGCGGAAGCGGGGGAACCCGACCCCGCCACCGGCACGCTCACCACGGCGGCACTTCGACCACGCCTCCAGTGACCGGGCGAGCGAGTCCAGGCCGGTGTTGTACGCCTCCTTGGAGTTCTCGCGCCACCACGGAGCCACCAGATGCTTGCGGGCATTCCACGCCCGCCGAAGAGCCGGGAGCGACCACCCCAGGCCGGGTGTCAGATCAAACTCGGTGATGCCGTCGGAGCGTTCAGCGGCCCGTTGCTCCAAGACCGCCTTCACCAACCCGAGCATGTGGTTACGCGCGAACCGAAACGCCCCCACATGCGAGGCCATAGCACGCTCCTGCGTGGATGTCGCGTCCAGCGCAAACCGGTACGCCTGCACCACCGCGCCATCAGGAACCTCGAACCTCACCATCAGGCCACCTCGCTCGACTCCCGCTTGGCGGCGGTGACCGGTCCTCACGGAACCACCGATACGCCGCCTGCGGATGCACACGATGCATCCGTGCCCACTCAGCCAACTTCACACGACCGATAAAAAACACATTCGATCACATCTGCTCACGAAACGCCGAACAGTGAGAACCCTCCCGATCCGTACCACGCATCTTCGCAGATCCGCTACCGTCAGGCGGGTTGCCAGGAAGACCGAAAGCAAGCCAACCATGAGCCTCCGCCAAGATGGGCAAACCGCTTGCTTTCGGTCGGATTGGCATCTATCGGCACAGCACTCAACACCAGGAGTCGTCGTGACAAGCAGTAGTGAGTGGCTGGACTCGTACCAGCAGGATGTCGGCAACCTCGCGCAACGTGCCGAGGAGGCCAAGGCCAAGCTGCAACAAGTGGCGAGCACGTTGACAAGTGCCGACGGCGCCGTGACGGTGACCGTCAACGCCAGCGGGGCGCTGCAGGAGCTGAAGTTCGGCGCGAAGGCCGATGATCTCCCGCGCACCCAGCTCGCCTCGGCCGTGGTGGCGACCGCACGCCGCGCGCAGGCGCAGGCCGCACAACAGGTCACCGCGGTGATGGCACCGATGATCGGCACCGACAGCGACGCCATGCAGTTCCTGCAAGAACAAATTCCGGAACTCGTGGAACCGGAAGAGGGGCCGGAGGAGTCGAACCCGCAGGACCAGATCCTCCTCAACGAGGAGGAAGCGGAGCAACACCGGACCGAGCCGCCGCCGGGCAAGCAGCCACCGAGGCACAGGTCGCGCACGGACGACGACGGTGACGACGGCGGCTTCGGCTCGATCTTCGACTAGGAGGGAACACGCGTGAGCACACCAGGCGGCAGTATGAAGGTGCAAGTGGGGGCCCTGCAGGAACACGAGTCAGCCGTCAGGCAGCTCGCGGGGCAGGTCGATCAGGCGGCAGGCGCGACCGGCGAGGCGCAGGCACTGGGTGAGGGTGCGTTCGGCATTGTCGGACAACTGGTCGCCGTCGCGATCCAGGGCTGGATCACCGAGGCGACGAGTGCGGTGAAGACGATCTCGGACACCGGCCACCAGATCGCTGACGGCATCAAGGACACCCACACGATGATCAGCGAGAACGAGAAGTACTGCACCCAGCTGATGACCACCACAGGGGAGGGGCTGTAGATGAGCAACCCACTAGTCGCGCAGGCACCGTCAGGAGATGGCGGGCTCATCGTCGATACCGACGGTACGGCGCGCAGCCTGGATGGCACCGGGATCTTCGGGGACGGCGCGCAGACCTTTCAGGACCTCGACAAGGGTGGGTTCACGCTCGGCGCGGACTTGGCATTGGACGGCCTGGACCTACTCGGCGCCGTGATGGACCCGCTCGGCACCCTGTTCGGCGCGGGTATCGGGTGGCTCATCGAGCACATCAGCTTCTTACACAAGGGCCTCGACATGCTGGCCGGTGATCCCGCAGCCGTGACCGCCATAGCCACGACCTGGGAGAATATTTCGCAGAGCCTGGCTCACACCAGCGGCGGGTACAAGGCGGCCACCGCGAAGCTCGAACCCAACTGGCAATGCACCTCGGCGCAGGGCTACTACGCGAGCGCCAACGGTTACCATCAGTCGATCCAGGCGGTTTCCTCCGAGGCGCACGGCGCGTCCACGCTGATGAACGGGGCTGCCGCACTGGTCGGTGCGGAGCGCGGCCTGATCCGTGACACGATCTCCGCTTTCGTCGGCGAATTGATCGCGAAGGCGGTGGTCGCACTCGCCACGTCCTGGTGCAGCTTCGGTGCTTCGGTGGCGGCGTTCATCACCGACACCGTGATTGAAGGCACCGCGCTGGCAGGGAAAATCGTCTCGCGGATCGGCAAGCTGGCCGGGAAGATCGCCAAGCTGGCCGACAAGATCGGCAAGGAGGTACCCAAGCTGGCGAAGCTGGCGAAGATCCTCAAGAACGGGGCGGGAAAACTCCAGGGCGCGGCGAAGTCCGCAAGCAAGGCGATCGGCAAGAGAGGCGCCAAGCTCGCGCACGACAACGGCGGGCACGGCGCGAAGGAGATGTTCGACAAGAGCGCGAAGAACTTCGACAAAGTCAACGACTGGGCGAAGAACAAGCTGAACGACCACGCGGGGGGCCTCGGCGACAAGATCGACAATGTCGGCGGCAATTGGGGGGTGAAGGGTGGGGTTTATACCGGTCAGTCGGCCGGACAGCAATTCGCCCCGCGCGACGACCCCACG
>JBOHEL010000098.1:0-12362 GCA_050700995.1 Sciscionella sp.
GCCTTGCGGTGGGCGATGGTGACCAGCCAGGCACGCAGGTCGCTGTCCAGGTAAGACCGTCGGAGCTGGCTTTCGGCATGGATTTGGCCAGCGCCGGGTACGGGGCACGCGAGATCGGGTCCAGGTCGACCAGCGCCTCCATGATGTGCTGATTCGTGCAGGTCCCGACGGCACCGGAGGCGTTCATCGGGTCGAAGCCGCCGTTGAAGGTGAAGGCCATCGTCGCCGTGATCGTGCCTTGCGGGTGTGTTGGCGTTCCGAGGGCCTTGCCGGATCCGCTCCTGGCGCCGGTGTTGCTCGAACCTCCACATGCGGCCAGGCTCGCGGTCATGGCGGCGGCCGCACCCAGCATGCCGGTGTACTTCAGGAATGAACGACGGTCGATGCCCGCCGCTACGTCATCGAACAAGTCGTTCACTGCGACCTCCGTAATTAAGGGATGTACCACATCCCATGTCCTAGGTTATGGTGCACGCTAGGACGTGAATCACAGTCGGTCAAGCCCCGCCGGCAAGGTTTCGACTACGGAACGGACACTGATGCCCAGAACACCAGCCCGGCTGGCGCTGATCGGCGCGGGCGCCATCGCCGACGAGCACTGCGCGGCCATAGGCGAGACCGCTGATCTGGAACTAGTGCGCGTCGTCGACCGGCACGCCGAGCGGGCGCAAGCGCTCGCCGCGCGCTACGGCACCGGTCATTCGGGTGAGCCTGCGTCGCTGTATCACCAGGACGTGGACGCGGTGATCGTGTGCACCTCCCCGGACTCGCACGTTTCGCTCGCGACAGCCGCGTTGACGGCGGGCAAGGCCGTGCTGCTCGAAAAGCCCGCGGCGCTCGAACTGGCCTCGGTCGACGAACTGCTCGCCGTGGCGTCTCGCACCCGCGCCCCGTTGCTGGTCGGGCAGACGGCCCGGTTCCAGCCTGCGCACCTCGAACTAGCTGCGGCGCTCGCGGACGGACAGGTCGGCACACCGCGGCTGATACACGTGTCCTGGTACGCCGGGCATGTCTGGCCCGGCGGGTGGCGTGGCTGGCAGCTCGATCCACTGCGCAGTGGCGGGCATGTGCTGCACAACGGGGTCCACGCCCTGGACCTGGTGACCTGGCTGATGGACGACACCCCGGCCCGGGTGTTCGCCCGGCCATTGCGAACCTGGACCGGCGAGATGCCCACCCCTGACAGCTTCCACATCATCATCGAGTTCACCGGCGGCGGGCAGGCCGTGGTCGAGCTCAGCTACGGCCTGACCCGCCGCGGGAGCCTGCTGCGGCGGGTATTAATCGCCGGCACGGACGGGACGGCGTGCGTGTCCACCGACGACGAGCCGTCGGCCGACACCGCGCCGCCACTACCTCCGGCCGGAGTGGCGGGCGCCATGCTGAGGCAATACGCGCACTTTCGCGACGTCCTGATCAGCGGCGCAGCGCCGCTCACCAGTCCGGCGCAGATCCGTGGCGCGCTTGTCGCCGCGATCGCCGCCGAACGCAGCTCACGTACCCGGCGAGTCGTCGAGGCAGGAGCGTTGCGATGAGCACACGAGTTCTGATCGCGTCCGGCGTGCGGCACGCACACGACTACACGACGCTGCTGGCCGAGATGCCCGGCGTTGAGGTGATCGGCGTGGCCGAGAGTCAGGACGCACCCGACTGGGCGGTCGAGGACAGTGCCGCACTGGCGTGCGCGGCGAACCTGCCGCTTCTGGAATACACCGCTGGCATGGCCGGCTGCGACGCCGTGCTGGTGTGCAGCGAACCGCGCCGCCATGCCGAACTGGCGGTGCGCGCCGTGCAGGCAAGTCGCCACGTCATCATCGACAAACCCGCTGCCACCAGTGCCGACGAATTCGCTCGCCTGCAACGTGCTGCCGCCCGAGCTCCAGAGTTGGTCGTCACCTCGGTCCACCGCCTGCTGTCACCGGCCATCGTGCGCACCCGACATTTGATCGACACCGGCGGTATCGGCCTGCCACTGTCGGTCGACTGCGAGTGGATCGCGTCGGGCGGACTGGACGGCAGCACCGTCGAACGGCCCGAACTGGTCTGCGACCCGCAGCGCTCCGGCGGCGGTGAGCTGACCAACTTCGGCTGGTACCCGCTGCTCGCGCTGCGCCACTTCACTGGTCTCGAGGTAACCGAGGTGACCGGGTTCGGCGGCGCCCTGTTCGGCGGACCCCACGAGCGGTACGGGGTGGAAGACTGCGCAGTGCTGTCCCTGCTTCTCGAGCGCGGCGTGACCGCCACCATCACCGTCGCCCGTGTCCCGGCGGGCATCTCCCACGAGCCAATCTCCTCGACGTTCCGCATCCTTGGATCCCACGGCCACCTGTGCGTGGACGAGAGCGAACCGACTCTGCGCGTACGGCGACGCGGCGAGGCCGCTGCAACGCAGCGCACCATCGGAGGCGCCGCCGGTGCCGCGGCGTTGCGCGCATGCTTCACCCAGTTTTTCGCCGCCATCGAGCATGGCCCAAGCGTGACCCTGGGCATCGCAGACATCAGTCGTGCGCTGAACACGCTCGACTCCGCCAGGCAATCGATCCGTACTCAGACCCCCGTCGCCGTCAGCTCCGTCGCGCGATGAACCAGATCACTCCAACGAAACGTGGTAACCGATCAACCAACTCGCACCCCGGAAGGTGCCAGGGAGGATGAGCGTGAAGGACGAACTGAGCCTCGGGCTATTGGGATGCGGATTCTTCGGACGCGCACTCGCGGACGGAGTCTCCGAGGTGCCGGGCGCGCGGATCCACGCCGTCGCGGACACCTCCCCCGACGCGGCAGCCGCGACCGGCGCCAAGATCGGCGCTCAATCCACCACCCCAGATCAACTCTGGCAGCTGCGCGAGCTCGACGCGGTCTTGATCGCCACGCCCAATGATCTGCACGTCCAGCCGGTGCTTGCCGCATGCGAGGCCGGGCTGCATGTCTTCGTCGAAAAGCCGATGGCGCTGACCCCAGGGGACTGCCGGCTGATGATCACTGCGGCCGACGCCGCCGGTGTGCAACTCGTCGTTGGACACATCCTGCGAACCCTGCCCGCGTCACGACGACTCAAGGCGATCGTCGACGGCGGCGATCTTGGCGCCATTCACGCCGCGCACGGCTCCTTGGCACGCTGGATGCCGCGCGAGCGTGGCTCGAATGGTTGGTGGAAACAGGATTCAACGCGCACTGGCGGGGAACTACTGCACGAGATCCACATCCTGGACTTGCTCTGCTGGCTGCTCGGAGATGTCGACGAGGTCGCGGGACTCACCCGTCCTGGGATGAGCGGGCTGGTGCTTCGCTACGGCGACACGTTGGCTACCTACGAGCTGTCCACCGTACATCGACTCCCTAGCTGGGGCGTGCAAATTCACGGCTCACTCGGCTCCGCCAGCCTTGACCTGCGAGCCGGGACTCTCACCGTCATGACCGACAACGCGCGAGAAGTCAGCGGCATCTACGACGATGACGACTCCGACGAGTCGCTGCGTGAGTACGCCAACCGGCCGGCCGGATACAACCGGGCCGGGGCAGCACCCGCACTCTGGATGCAGCGCGCCATCGCACTCGAACTGGCCGAGACGCTGTGCATCTTCCGCGGATCGGCCAACTCGCCACTGTTGCAATCGCCCGACCGCGCGATCCAAGTGGCCCACCAGCTGCTCCCGCTCCCGAGGCATCAACTACCCGGCGGGCCTTGATTGAGATGGAACAAAAATCGCGGCTGACATAACGAACATTCCCTACCCGGCGCATCTCACTGAGCGTCATTCACTGGGAGTGCTCCCATCCCGCCGGGCCTCTCGTTCGGCGTAGTAAGGGCCAGAAACCGTGCCGTGGGCCGGCCCCCACAACATAATCTTGAAACGACATCGGGCGCGGGAGAGTGGCGGTCTCCTTGGTGAGAAGGGCTCGAAGTCGGTGACGCGGCTCTGCCTGACCATCCACGGTGCGGCCGCAAGCAGGTGACGTGCACTGCATTTTTCCGTTCAAAAAGATTGACATTCGCGCAACTTCGCGCAATCCTGTCGAAGGTTCATACGACTAGTGATGTCACAAATCACGGAGGGTCGAGATGTCAGCCTCGAATACCGCTACGCCCACACGCCGGACGCGTGTCAGAGCAGGTCGCCGCGCCCTTCACCGGGCCGCCATCGCACTCGCCGCCGCGGTGGCGATGTGCTGCGCGGCCCCGGGCGCGGCCGCCGCAGCCGAACCGAGCTACACCGTCACACTTGGACAGATCGGCAGCTACCCCTATCCCGATGACAGCCCCGCGAGCCCGTTCATCGACACGAACGGCCAGTTCTATTTCCAGTCATCGGCCTCGTTGTACGGCAAGAATGCCCCGCGATACTGGCACTTCTACCGCGGCACCACGTTCGACAACGGGAAGCTCGATCAGTCACTGTCCAACTCGGTCAACCCAGCCAACCCGTTGGACAGCAACGGCAATACCACCCGGCGTTGCAACAACAGCCCGACAGGGGTGAAGGCGACATACGCCCCCGGAACCGGCTACGCCGAACGCAACTACTGCGACCTGATGGGTGTCTGGGTCGATCCGGACACCGGCGACTGGTACGGGCTGGTGCATAACGAGTTCACTCCGGTGCCGTTCCCCGGGGTGAGTGGCTTCCAACACTATGACGCCATCGACCACGCGGTTTCCAAGGACCAGGGCAGAACCTGGACGATCAAGGGACACGCCGTAACCTCGCCGTACCCCACCCAGCGCAACGCCAACGCCGCCTTTCCTCAACAGACGTGGGACTACGGCGATGGCGACCCCCGGCTGTTCGTCAACTACAAGAGCGGCTACTTCTACGTCTTCTACAGCTCGCGGATCCAGAACAAAGCCGGCCCCGCCCAAACCCACAACCTGGCCCGCGTCGCGCGTGCGCCGATATCGGGCAAGATGGCCAGCGGCACCTGGAGCAAGTGGTACGACGGATCCTGGTCGCAGCCGGGCGTCGGCGGGCTGGAGAGCAACATGATACCGGCGAATGCCGCCAACCCCAACGGTTACACCGCGCCGGGCAACGACTACAACCCACTCAATTCGGGGACCGTCGACCAGCAGGTCGCAGCAGGCAAACTCCCGCAGACGTCACCGCTGACGGTGATGAACGTCACCTATGACGCCTACCTGGGCCTGTACATCGGCGAGCCTGAGGCGACGAACCGGGCTACGCCCCAACCCCAGCAGTACTACGCCACCGACAACCTCGCCACACAGAAGTGGCACCTGATCGGCGACTCCGGCAGCTACCGGCAAGACTCCTGGTACCGCTGGATCGTGGACGCTGCGAACCGGACCAACTCCACCGTAGTCGGCAAGACGTTCCGAGGTTACTGCTCGATCAACTGCACGCAGTCCGACGGCCAGTGGGTGAAAGTGACGATCGATTCCAGCCAGCCTGCGCAGCCGGTGAAATCCGGGCAGACCTACCAGATCGTCAGCGGGGCCGGGCGGGCGCTTGCCCAGCGGGGCGACACGTCGGCGACCACCTCGCTACCGGCGCAGGCGCAAAGCAAGCGGACTCTGTGGCGGTTCGTGGCCGACGGCGACGGCTCGTACCGGATCGTCAACGCGGTCACCGGTGAGGCGCTCGGGATCGACTCCAGCCAGCCAACGCAACGAGCCTGGGGTACCCATCCGACCGCCAGCCGGCTGGGCAGCCGCGGGCCAACCCTTGGGCAGCAATGGTTCGTGGTCGGAAGTGCGAGCAGCTTCAGGCTGGTCAACCGGTACAGCGGGCTGATGCTCAGCCTCTCCAAGGCACCCAGCCGGCGAGCCGAGACCACCCCGTACCGCAGCTGGGCCGACACCTCTGGGAATCCCGTCGGTAGCGGCCGCACCCCGGGAGAGCAGACCCTCAGCCTGAGCCCGCGCTGATGGGCTAGCGACCACGCGCCGCTTGGGCCAGATCGGTTCGGGCGGCTCGCGCTCGCTCCGAAGTGCCATGGCGAGTTTCGAAGGTAGTGGCTGCGCGGCCGCGTGACGGGCGACACTCTTGGGTCGGTGGAAGTGACTTCGCGGTTCGCATCACCGGCTGACCCTAACGCCCGTATATGTCGCGGCTAGTGTCCGGCCGCGGCGAGGGCCGGGTGTTGACGGTCAGACGGTCTTGACGATCGGGCCCTGGGCCTCGAAGTCCCGGACCACGTCGGCGGGTGCACCGGTGTCGGTCAGTAGCACGTGCACGGCGGTGATCGGGCAGATTTGAGCGAAGGCGTGCTGGCCGAGCTTGGAGCTGTCGGCGACAACCACGACCCGTGTGGCGCGGGCGGCGAGCAGTTGGTTGATGCTGGCCTCGCCTTCGTTGTGGGCGAACGCGCCATGTACGGGATCGATGGCGTCGACCCCAAGGAATACCAGGTCGAGGGTGATCTCCTCGAGGATGCGGGTGCCGAGCGGACCGGTCAGCTCGAAGGATTGGGGTCGGGCGACGCCGCCGGTGACAACCACTTTCACGTGTGGGCGCACCACCAGCTCGTTGGCGATATTCAGCGCGTTGGTCACGATGGTCAGGGCGGGCCCGTTGCCGCTGGCGGCGAGATCGGGGCTCAACACCAACGCGCGGGAGACCTCGGTGGTGGTGGTGCCGCCGTTGACACCGACCACGTCGCCGAGTTGCACCATCGCCGCGGCGGCACGGGCGATGCGTTCCTTTTCCGCGGCGCGCCGGGCGGTCTTGTAGCGCAGTGGGAGGTCGTAGGTGACGTTTTGGGCGACCGCCCCGCCGCGGGTACGGGTCAGCAGCTGTTGCGCGGCGAGGTGGTCGAAGTCCCGACGGATCGTCGCCGCAGACACATTCAGCTCGGTGGCGATGCCCTCCACGTTGATTTTGCCTCGCTGTCCCAGCAACTCCAGCAGAGTGGACAACCGCTCGTGCCGGTCCACGCGCTCACCTCCGGTCCCGATCCGCGAACTGGCGCATTGTTCGATGCCATGAGCAAGTATCGCGCATGAATGTACATCTGTGCGCATCATATGTGTTCCGGGTGTCGACGAGCGGGCTGGGCGCACCGCACAAGTAAGAGCAGGCGGGCGGACTCTGCGGCGGCGGCGGCGCGCCCGGCGGCGAGGTAGTGGCGGGGGTCGACGGCAACGGGGTGTGCGGCGAGGTAGCGGCGGGTGGCAACGGTGAACACCTTGTTCAGCTGCGTGGCGATGTTGACCTTGGTGATGCCTGCCGTCACCGCTGCGGTGAGTTGCTGGTCGGGCAGCCCGGACGAACCGTGCAGCACGAGCGGGACCGGCACCACCGCTCGCAGTCGCCCGATCAGGTCTGTGTCGACAGTGGCGTCGCGGGTGAGCATCGCATGCGAGGTGCCCACCGCGACCGCGAGGGCGTCAACGCGGGTGGCGGCGACGAATGCGGCGGCCTGATGCGGGTCGGTACGGGCCCCTGGGGCATGCACACCGTCCTTGCCACCGACCTCGCCGAGCTCGGCTTCCACGAATACACCGTGCTGGTGGCAGGCGCGGGTGATCTCGCCGGTGGCCGCAACATTGTCGTCATAGTCCAGGGTGGACGCATCGAACATCACCGAGCCGAACCCGAGGTCGACGGCCTGATACACCAGTGCGGGATCGGTAGCGTGGTCAAGGTGGACGGCGACGGGCGCCTCCGCGGCCCGCGCCGCCGCAAGGGTTGCGGCGGCGATCGGCTCCAGCGCGCCGTGATAGTGGGCCGCGTTCTGGCTGATCTGCAGTATGACCGGGGTACCAGCTCGCTCGGCCCCGGCGATGATTGCCTCGGCGTGCTCGATCTGGGCCACGTTGAACGCGCCGACACCGGTTCCGGTGGCCGCGGCCGGTGCAAGGATGTCAGCGGTAGGGGTGAGTGGCATCGGTTTCCTCGAGACGTTGCGAGCGGATGTGGGGCAGCAGTCGCCGGTAGGCCTGCTGGTCGATGTCGCCTGCGAGTGGGGCGAGCACGGCGGCCGCGGAGAGCGCCGCGGCGTCGGCGAGGCGCTGCGGCCAGGGCAGGCCGGTGACCATGCCTGCGGCGACGGCGGCGACGGCGGCATCCCCAGCGCCGGTCGGGTTCCCGCTGACAGGCGCGGGGGATACCGCCGACCAGGTGCCAGTCGGGGCGAGGCAGAGCAGGCCGGCGGGTCCTCGGGAAACCACGACGGTGGCGGCGCCGAGCCCGCGTAGGGTGCGGGCCCCGGCAAGGGCATCGGTGTCGCCGGTGACCCGCCCCATCTCCTCAACGTTGGGTTTGACGACGGTCGGCCGCCCGGCCAGCCCATGGCGCAGCACCTCCCCGTCGGCGTCGAGCACGGTGGGCACGCCGTGCGACGCGGCCAGGGTGCACAGCTCGGCGTAGCCGTCATAGGGGAGCCCCCGACACAGTGAGCCGGCGAGCACGACCGCATCGGCGCGCGCTAGCAGCGACCGGTAGGTGTCGCGGAAACACCGCCACTCGCCGGGGGTGACAAGCGGGCCCGGCTCGTTGAACACAGTGGCGTCGTCGTCGACCACGGTGACGGTGCGGCGGGTCTCGCCGCTGATGGGCACGAACTCCTCGGCGATGCCTGCCGCGCGCAACTCGGCGCGCACCCGCTGCCCGTCCGCCCCACCGGCCAGGCCGGTCGCCACTACCTGATGGCCGAGGGCGT
The DNA here is from genome assembly GCA_050700995.1 of Sciscionella sp. GTDB lineage: Bacteria > Actinomycetota > Actinomycetes > Mycobacteriales > Pseudonocardiaceae > JBOHEL01. Next base: position 8,623 of record JBOHEL010000098.1, read on the forward strand.
GCAGTACGCGGGCCACGTTGATGCCCTTGCCGCCTGCGCGGACGGCGACCGCGTGGACCCGATGGCTGGTGTGCAGGGTCAGCGCGTCGACGTGGTAGGTCACATCGAGTGCGGCATTGAGCGTCACGGTGAGGATCACGGCGCCTGCCCGTCCTCCCACGTTCCACGCGCCATGACCGCATCCACAGTGAGGTCCTCGCCGAGTACCACCAGGTCCGCCCGCTTTCCCTTGGCAATGACGCCGACCAGCTCCAGGCCGAGGGAGCCGGCGGGAGTGGTAGCGGCTGCCCGGATCGCGTGCACCAGTGGCACGCCCGCCCGCTTTACGGCCCGCCAGACAGCGGAGTCCATAGTCAAGGTGCTGCCTGCTATGGAGCTGCCGTCGGCAAGCCGCGCTACACCGTCCTCAACGCGCACCATGCGGGAGCCGAGCCGGTAGTCGCCCGGTCCCATACCGGCCGCGGCCATGGCGTCGGTGACCAGGGCGACCCTTCCGGGAGCGTGGGTGAAGGTAGTGCGCAAGATCGCGTCGTGGAGGTGGATTCCGTCGTTGATCAGCTCGACGGTCACCCGCTCGTCGTCGAAGGCGGCACCAACCGGTCCGGGCTCCCGGTGGTGCAGCGGCGGCATGCCGTTGAACAGGTGGGTGGCCAGCGTGGCGCCAGCGGCGAACGCCGCGCGGGCCTGCCGGTAGGTCGCGTCGGTATGACCGACTGCGGCAACAGCGCAGGCGTCGACGATCCGGCGGACCAGATCGAGTGCCCCTGGCAGCTCGGGGGCGAGGGTGACCTGCCGGACCGCGCCGCGCCCGGCGCGCAGCAGCCGGGTCAGCTCGGTGGGATCGGGTGTGCGTAGCAGCGCCGGATCGTGCGCGCCGCAGTGCGCGGTCGACAGGAACGGCCCCTCCAGATGGATACCGGCAAGCACACCCTCGTCGACGAGGTCTGCCAGCGCCGCCGTGGCGCGTTCCATCTCGGCAGGTGGCGCGGTGACGAGGCTAGCGACGGCACTGGTCACACCGTGTCGACGGTGGAATCGCGCCACCGCGCGCGCGTCGCATGCGTCGCCGTCGGTGTAGGTGGCGCCCCCGCCGCCGTGGGCATGGATGTCAACGAATCCCGGCACCAGCCACCGGCCGGTGAGCTCGAGGGCCCGCGAGCCTGCCGGAGGCAGGCCCGCGCCGACCTCCGCGATCCGATCGGCCTCGATCCGCACCCAGCCCGGCCGCAGAACCCGGTCCGGCAGCACCACACGTGCCCCAGCGAGCACGATCACGACCGCACCCGATCCTCGACGCGGCGCCAGGCCAGCAGCGCGGCACCCAGGCAACCCGCCCGTTCGCCGAGCGCCGCCGTCACCAGCTTCGGTGCGCGCTGGAAGCTCAACTGCTCGGAGAGCAGCGTCGCCAACGGATCGAGCAGCTGATTCCCGGCGGCGGCCAAACCGCCGCCCACCACGATGAGCTGCGGCGCGAGCACCGACACGTACATCGCCAGCGCCATGGCCAGCGCCGTGGCCGCATCGTGCAGCACGGCGGCGGCGAGCGGATCGTCGCCAGCGGCGCGGCGGAGGACCTCCTCGGCGTCGACCGATGGCCCACCGGCTTCCGCGTAGCGGGCGGCCACCGCCGCGGCCGACGCCACGGTTTCCAGGCAGCCCCGCCCGCCGCAACCGCAACACCGCCCGCCCGGCGCCACGACGACGTGCCCCAACTCCCCGGCCCAGCCGCCTGCAGCGTAAGGCCTGCCATCCAGCACGATCGCCCCGGCGATGCCGGTACCGATGGGCAGGAACAGGAAGTCGGCTACGCCGCGCGCGGCGCCGAGCACACCCTCGGCGGCCGCCCCGGCGCGCACATCGTGCCCGAACGCGATCGGCAGCGCGCTACGCCGTTCCAGCAGCGCCCGCACGGGAAGGTCACGCCAACCCAGGTTCGCCGCGAACACCGCGACACCAGCAGTCTCATCGACCACACCCGGCACCACCACGCCCACAGCCACCGGCGTACGCGCCCGCTCGATCGCCACACGCCGCAGCTGCTCCACGGTCGCGGCGACGCGGGCCATCACCGCCTGCGGCCCTTCGGCCGCGCCCGTGGGCACCCGTCGCGACACCAGCGGCACGGCGTGCTCGTCGACCAGTGCGGCCTTCATACAGGTACCGCCTACGTCGACGGCGATCACACAGCGCGCATCCATGGGCTGTCGACCTCCCAGTGGTCAGACCGAGTCGAGGATGACGGAGCGACTCAGGTGGCGAGGGCGGTCCGGGTCGATACCGGTACGAGCGGCCAGTGCCACCGCCAGCCGCTGCACCCGCACCAGTTCAGCCAGCGGATCGTCACCTGTGGCCACCCAGAGCGCTCCGGTGGCTTGCACCTGCTCGGCCAGCCCGGCAGGCGGTTCGCCCAACGTCCACACCACGCTGCGCTCGTCGGTGACACTCACCGGTCCGTGCCGGTACTCCATGGCAGGGTAGGACTCGCTCCAGGACAGCGATGCCTCCCGCAGCTTCAGGGCTGCCTCGTGCGCCAGCCCGACAGTCCACCCGCGACCGAGGAACGTGAACTGGCCTCCCGTGTCCGCCCCGACCGGCAAGTCCTCGCGAAGCGTCCGCCGGGCCCCAGCGATCGTCCCGATCAGGTCCTCCCCGAGGTGCGCACGCAGCAGCACCAGCGCGGTGGTGGCGAACCGGGTCTGCACCACTGACCTCTCATCCGCGAACTCCAGCACTACCGTCTCGTCGGCCACCTTCCGCACCGGCGCGGTGCCGTCGGCAGTGATCGCGACAGTGCGCACCGCCGACGGCAGTCGGGCCAGCAGCTCGAGCACCTCGGTGGTGGTGCCCGAGCGGGTCAGCGCCAGCACCCGGTCGTAACTGCGCCGTGACGGGAACTCCGATGCGGCGAACGCGTCGGTCTCGCCCAGCCCGGCCTGCTCTCGTAGCACCGCGAACGCCTGCGCCATGAACAGTGACGTGCCGCAACCCACCACAGCCAGCCGCTCCCCCGCCCGCGGCAGCGCCTCTATGCCGGGCGCGGCCAGCTCCACCGCATGCTGCCAGCACTGCGGCTGGCTCTCGATCTCCTGCCCCACATACGTCATCCACACCGCTCCCTTGAGGATCACTCGGATCACCGACAGTCACTGCGCAACTCTGCGCACAGATTAACATCTTCAATCATGATTGAGCGGTGGTCTGCATCATCGGCGGCGGTCCGTGGTAGCCGCCGATGTTACGGACCAGTGCGGCCGCGATCAGCGGTTGCCGCCCTTCGACCAGCACATCCGCACGTCCGGAACCCATCACAGCTGTGCGCAACACAGGCCGAGGGCGCGCCATCCAACATCCCGGGGCCGCGACGAGCTGTTGTCTCGCTACCCGCATCCGCGACGGCGCGCCACCAGGACGCCGAGAAAATCTTTGGCTCATCTGCGTGGTCTGCGCCATAAACGCCTGTTCACTAGTGTTGACTCATGCTTGATAAGAGTGCATAGTGAGCACAATTAATCATCAATGGCGGTTAGGTGCGACGCCGGTGGCGAAGACAGGGTGGTGCCAGGATATGCGACTTCCCAGGTACGCACGACGGTCAGCGATACTGCTAACCGCGGTCGCCCTCACCGCGGTGGCAGGCTGTACTGGCGGGAGTTCCGCAGGCGCAGGCGCAGCCTCGAGGCAGTTCACCTACTGGTCAAGTTGGCAAGAGTCAGAGCCGCAGGCCAGCGTCCTGAAGAAAG
>JBOHEL010000099.1:0-12359 GCA_050700995.1 Sciscionella sp.
CGGCAAGTACACAACTTACCGCGTGATGGCCGCCGATGCCGTGGACGCCGCAGTCCTCGACCTGCCAGGCAGGCCGAGGCCCTCGATCACCGACAAGGTGCCGCTGCTCGGCGCCGACGGCTACTATGCGCTGGTTAATCAGGTTGATCAGCTCGCGGAGCGGTACGGTCTGCACCCCTACCGGGTCCGGCACCTGCTCGACCGGTACGGCTCCATGGTCCACGGCGTGCTGCAGCAGGCGGCTGGACGGCCGGAACTGCTGAAACCGCTGGCCGCGGCCCCGGACTACCTGGCCGTGGAGGTGGTATACGCGGTCAGCCATGAAGGCGCGCTGCACTTGGAGGATGTGCTGGCCAGGCGCACCAGGATCTCCATCGAGTACCCGCACCGTGGCGTGGACTGTGCCGAGGAGGTGGCGGCACTGATCGGACCGATGCTGGGCTGGGACGACGCCGTGGCCACCCACGAGATGAAGGTGTACACCGCGCGGGTGGACGCGGAGCGTAGCTCGCAGAGCCAACCCGACGACCAAGCGGCCGATGCTGTCCGCTCCGCCGCCCCGGAAGCGCGCCCCCAGATGATCTGAACGCTTGACACTTCCCGCTGGCTGTGAATGGGGAAACTGCGGGCTCTTACTCCCCCTAGCCCGAGACGAGGGCTTCCTGGTACATCGTGGTGACGTGCTGGTTCATCCGGCGCGCATCGACGGGGGAGATGGTGCTCCACGGTTCGTCCGCGGTCGACTCGCGACGGATCTGCATGTAGCGGCCCCCTTCGGTTTCGAAAAAGCTGACCACGTGGTCAGCGCGGTGGCGGGCCCCCCACTTGTCGCGCGCGGCGGCTCCGAACTGGCCCTGTCCCGTCACATCCCCGATCATCGCGCGCAACTGCTTCGCGTCCTCGGCCCGCAGGCCGAACTCCCGCAATGCCGCCTCGAAAGCCTCCGGCGTTGTGCCCTTCGCCGCGGCCGCCTCGAACCGCGCAGAGGGCAGCGTGATGGAGACACCCTGGCCCGCATCGCGGCTGGGGAGCACGGTCAGCGCCTCCCTCGGCAGGCCGGTCGGCGCCGCTTCCCGCAGCGTCAGGTTCCCAGCCCTCATGGTCGCGAGCACGGCGTGTTCACCGCGCAGCGCGGCCAGCAACCTGATCTCGCCGTCGAGCCAGAGCCTGCCGTCTACCTCGGAATCCGGCCGTGCAAGCACGCCCAACATGTGCCGCAGTCGGGGGTCGAGATCGACGGCGCGGCCGTACCCCTTGGCCTGCAAGGAGGCCCATGCCGAACTCACGAGCTGATTGCGCTCGGTGTTGGTCGACCCAGGGGAGGGGACGCGCAACACCACCGGCATCTCGCCGAGCGCGAGATACTCGGTGAGCACATCGAACTCCAGCGCGGAGATGGTGATCGGCTCGCGCACGTCCTGTTGGCCGAGATCCGCTCCGAAGATGGTCAAGTCGTCATCCCCCTGTACCGGTTCGGCTGTCGGTTGCCAGCCTCCTCCAGACTAAGAGGTCCTGTGGTCGGCCGTCGACGACCATTGCCGCCCGCAGGCGCCCGTCGCGTGCGAAACCACACTTTTCAGTGACATCCGCAGTTCAGTAGCGACCGCGCCGCCTGGCGCGGCCATGGCAGTGCCCTCGGCGGCTACCCTGCCACTCGTCGCCCCACAACGCGCCGCCGAGGACTGCGACGGCCGCGGGCAGCAGGAACCACACCCAGGTACCGGTGATGAAGAACAGTGCGACCGCGGCGATGGCGGCCAGCGGCATGGCTGCCGCCGCCGCCCGCTGCGATACCGCCATGGCGTTCTCCGGAGGAGCTTCTGGGGTGCCTACGGGAGGTCGCGCTACCTCGGTCGACGCGGTAGGCAGCGCGGTGCCCACCTGAGGGTGTGGCTGTGGCAGGTCGGTGAACAGTACCCGCAGTTCGCCGATGGTCCTGGCGGTCGATACCTTCGCTGAGCGCTCCCCGTACTCGTCGACGTCTAGGCGTCCGACGCTCATATGCTCGCCAAGAGCATGCAGCGCGCTTTCCCGCTCGGTGTCGCTGATGCGCATTTCGTCCGACCGAAGTTCACTCACGACATCGAGGATACGACCGCAGCGGTGGTACGGACAGTGACATTTGACCGATCCGTGGGGTTACGGTTGTCCCTCAGTCCTTGATCTCGCACAGTACGGCACCCTGCGTCACACCGTCCCCGACTGCGACGCCGAGCCCGGTGACGGTGCCTGCCTTGTGGGCGCTCACCGGGTTCTCCATCTTCATCGCTTCTAGCACCGCGATCAGCTCACCGGCTTCGACCGCCTGGCCGTCCTGGACAGCCACCTTGACGATGGTGCCCTGCATCGGCGCGGTAACCGCGTCACCCGAAACCGCCGCCCCGCCCTTGCCTCCCGCCCGCTTGCGCGGCTTGGACTTGCCGGCGGCGGTGGAGCCTGTGGCGGCCGGGGCCAGGTTCCCTGGGAGCGTCACCTCCAGCCTGCGGCCACCGACCTCGACCACCACGTTCTGGCGTGGCGCTTCCTCTGCGGCGTCATCGGACTCGCCGCTGAACGGCTCGATGGTGTTGTCGAACTCGGTTTCGATCCAGCGGGTGTGGATGGTGAACGACTCCAAGCCTGCCGCGGCGACGAAGGCAGGGTCGCGCACGATCGCGCGGTGGAAAGGCAGCACCGTCGCCATCCCCTCGGCGACCATCTCATCGAGTGCCCGCCGCGAGCGTTCCAGCGCCTGTTGCCGATTGGCGCCGGTGACGATCAGCTTGGCGAGCAGCGAATCGAACTGACCACCGATCACGCTGCCTGACTCGACGCCCGCGTCGGTGCGCACCCCTGGCCCGTCCGGCGCCACGAAACGGGTGACGGTGCCCGGTGCGGGCAGGAAGTTCCGTCCGGCGTCCTCACCGTTGATCCGGAACTCGATGGCGTGGCCGCGCGGCTCGGGGTCTCCCGAGAAGTGCAGCTTCTCGCCCTCGGCGATGCGGAACTGCTCGCGCACCAGGTCGACGCCCGCGGTCTCCTCACTGACCGGGTGTTCCACCTGCAGCCGGGTGTTGACTTCGAGGAACGAGATCGTGCCGTCCTGGCCGACCAGGTACTCCACAGTGCCCGCGCCGAAGTACCCCGCCTCCGCGCAGATCTTCTTCGCCGAGGTGTGAATACTGTTGCGCTGCTCCTCGGAGAGGAACGGCGCGGGCGCCTCCTCGACCAGCTTCTGGTGCCTGCGCTGTAAGGAACAGTCGCGGGTGCCGACGACGACAACGGTGCCGTGTTTATCGGCGATTACCTGCGCCTCGACGTGTCGCGGGCGGTCGAGGTAACGCTCGACGAAGCACTCGCCCCTGCCGAACGCGGCCACTGCCTCGCGGGTGGCGGACTCGAACAGTTCGGGGATCTCCTCCAGCGTGCGGGCCACTTTCAGGCCGCGCCCACCGCCGCCGAATGCCGCCTTGATCGCGACCGGTAGGCCGTACTCCTTGGCGAACGCCACGACCTCTTCCGGACCTTGCGCGGGCTCCTTGGTGCCCGGCACCAGCGGCGCTCCCGCGCGCGTCGCGATATGTCGCGCGGTGACCTTGTCACCGAGGTTGCGGATGGCCTCTGGGGACGGCCCGATCCAGTTCAGCCCGGCGTCGATCACGGCCTGGGCGAAATCGGCGTTCTCCGATAGGAAGCCGTAACCCGGATGGACGCCGTCAGCGCGGGCACGCTTCGCGGCATCGATGAGCTTGTCGATCTGCAGGTAGCTCTCCGCGGCGGTCGAGCCGCCCAAGGCGAAGGCCTCATCGGCCAGCCGCACGAACGGCGCGTCGCGGTCAGGGTCGGCGTACACGGCTACGCTCGTGAGGCCGTGATCGGCGCAGGCGCGGATCACTCGAACCGCGATCTCGCCGCGGTTGGCCACCAGCACCTTGCGGAGCGGCTGGCTCGGTACCGAGTCTGACACGCCTACCTCCTGCTTTCTGCGGATCGTTCGCGCCTGGTCGGCTGTCGCGAGCGTGAGCTTGCCACGACCGCTGACGGCAGCCTGCTCGTGTCTGCGCCATTGTCGTTGGAGTTTACGGATACCCGACGGTAACGGTAGCGAGAGGATGCTCACGTCCGGCTTCACTAGCTACCAGACGTGAGCTTGATGGGCTCGTTGTGGCACGCTCGGTGATCGTAGACATGAGGGGGAGGTCGGAAACCGGTGAAGCGGTCGTCGGGTTCGATGGTGATTGTCGCCGCGGTGTCGGCGGTCGTCGCGGTAGCGGCTCTAACCGCGTCCTACATGACGCGTTCGAGTGCTATCGGCTTGCCCGCGGCGCCATCGGCCGCGGCCAAGGGATCAGCCTGCGGACCAGGGGCCTGCACGGTCATTGAGAGGGCCACCGTCGGACGCAGCAGCGTTGAACTGCTGGCCGACCGCGCAGGCGACACGGGCTCGCTGCGGGTCACCGGTGTGTCGGACGGCAACGACGCCAATACTTTCGATATCTCGATCACCCAGAATGGCGCTACGCTCACCGGCCGGTCGCTGGCCTGCCGCGTCCTCACGGTGCCAGCCTGCGTGGTGACCGGACGATCCAGCCAGGGCACGATTGGCGAGGTGTTCCTGATGCGCGATGTGGGGTGGAGTCAGATCGAGACCCCATTCGTCTCCGATGGCGGCTACCTGGAGCTGACCGGTAGCCGTGCCAACGGCAGTCCCGAGGTTGTGGCAGCGCAGCGCAGCTGTGGTGCCACCGCTCCTGCCAAGTGCCAACAGCGGGGCGTGTTCGCGCAGGTGTTCTCGTTGACCGGTGGGCAGCCGCGCTGTACAAGTACGGTCAGCGCGTTGAGTGAGCTGCCGGGCTGGCCGGATGTCAATCCACACAGCTACCAGCTTGGTACCTGTCCGTAACCCCTCGTGCCCGCGTTTCAGCGACGTGGTCGTGCACCCGACGTCACGTTCGCGACTCTATCCGCACCGACGTCACCGTGGGTGCGCCACGTGCTGCCAGAGGTCGGCGACGGTCAGGCCGACCTTGGCCAGGAGGGTGCGCATCAGCGGCAGGCTGATGCCGATCACGCTGGAGGGGTCGCCCGAGATGCGTTCCACGAACCAGCCTCCCAGACCGTCGATGGTGAAGCCGCCCGCGACGTGCAACGGTTCGCCATGCTCGACATACGCCGCGAGCTCGTGCTCGGTCGGCCGCCCGAAGTGCACGGTGGTGCGCTGCGTGCCGCCTGCGCGCCCGACCACGGTGCCATCGGCGATCCGGATGACCGCATGCCCTGTCAGTAGGTCGCCTGTGCCGCCAGCCATGGATCGCCAGCGCCGCAGCGCTACCTCGGGCCGCAGCGGCTTGCCGACCAACTCGCCGTCGATCGACAGCATGGAATCACAGCCCACTATGACGGAGTCCATGTGCTCGGCGGCGGTCGCGATGAGCACGGCGTCGGCTTTCGCCACGGCAAGTGCGCTCACCACGTCATCCGGACGTGGATCTGACAGCGCGGCCGCCACCGCGTCTTCATCCACATTGGACACCCGAACTATCGGGTCGATGCCCGCAGCGCGCAGCACCGCGAGGCGGGCTGGGGATGCGGAGGCCAGTATGAATCGCACGGCCGGGAACTCTAATGCCCTGCGCCGGAGGTGACCTCCTCGGTCAGGTCTGCTTGCGCGGCCTCAGTTGAGGCGTGATCCAGGCGCAGATCGTGCACGCGCTGCTCACCGGCCGCGAGCCGCAGGCTGTCCGCCCTCGGGGGGTAACCGCTGGCGATCACGGTGTAGTCGCCGTCCGGCAGGTCGGTCATGGTGTACTCCCCGGCATCATCGCTCATCGCGGTGCGTACGACATGACCTGCGGTGTCGATCACGGCCACCATGGCTTCGCGAATCGTGCGGCCGCTGCCCGCGCTGATCACTCCGTGCAGCCGGCTCGCCGTCCGCAGTTCGATGTCCTCGACGCGCTGGCCCGTCTCGGCAACCGGGAGGGCCCGCGCCAGTGGTTGGTGCCCTGGCGCTCCCACCACCAGCGTGTAGTCGCCTGGCGGCAACGTCTCCAGGTGGTACCCGCCGTCATCGCCGCTGAGCTGTGAAGTCACGACGTCCCCACCGGAGTCGGTCACCGTGACGCTTGCCGCCAGGATCGCCGCACCGTCACCCGCAGACCGGACAGTGCCACTGATACCGCCTGCCGCGGTGAGCCTGACATCGTGGTGCACCGGCTCGCCGTTGACGGAGACGTTGCTGGCCTGTGGCCGGTACGCGGGCGCCGAGGTGATCAGTACGTAACCCGCGGCGGTAGGAGGGTGCAGCGTGTAACTGCCATCGGCCGTCGCGCTGCCGCGCTGCACCTGCTCGCCGTCCGGCCCGATCAGGGTAAGTACGGCACCGGCCAGCGGAGCGCCGCCGTGGCCAAGCACCGTGCCGTGCACGAGGTGATCGTCCCGTGCGGTCTCGGTGTCGTGCGTGGTGGTCGTGTCGTTCATGGCGACGGCCGCCGACTGACTGCGCCACTTGATAAGGATGCAGGCCAGCGCGCCAAGCAGCAGCACGCAGATCGGTAGGATCATGGTCGTCTTGACGGCGTCGGTGAAGCCCGCGTGGAACGCGTCAGTACCCAGTTGCCGGATGTGCGCTGCGATGCCGGCCGGTATACCCGGTGGCAGATGCGGGGCGGCCGAACCTGCTCCGAACTCGCTGGCGCTGCCCGAGGATTGTGAGAATCCGGCGATGAACTGCTGGCGGAACTGCGCTGGAAGGCCTGCCGCTCGTTGGGTAGCCGCGTCGTGCAGCGACGTCGCGATCCTGGCCTGCAACAACACTCCGATGGCCGCCGCGCCGAACACCGCGCCGAGCTGCCTGGAGGTGTTGAAGATGCCGGAGGCCGTTCCCATCAGCCTCGGTTCCACGCCGCGGGTGGTGAGATTGGTCAGCGGCGAGAAGACGAAGCCCAGCCCGGCTCCGGTGACCAGGAGTCCGCCGATCAGCGACCACGGCTGGCTGTACGGTCCGGCCTGCCATGCCAGGATGCCCAGTCCGAGCGCGAGCGCGAGCAGGCCCGTCATCACCAGATACTTGGGATTGAACCGGTCTGACGCCCTTCCGATGAACGGAGCGATCATCCCGGACATCAGTGACATCGGCGCGGTGAGTACACCTGAGGCGAGTGGCGACATGCCGAGCACGGACTGCAGGTAGATGATGATCGGAATGAACATCCCGCCCAAGGCGAAACCGAGCGTGATGTTGGCGAGGTTGCCCGTCGAGAAGTTCCTGCCCCGGAAGATCCGCAGTGGGAGCAGCGGCTCCTTCCTGTTGAATCGCTGCCAGATGACGAATATCGCCAGCAGGAGGACCCCTGCCCCGATGATCATCGGGATGGTGACGAATCCGGTGACGGTACCCCAATGGTATTGCTGCCCGTTCTGGATACCGAAGATGAGGCAGAACAGCCCGGCAGCGGAAAGCAAGATTCCCGGAATATCGAATTTGTGGGAGTGTCGTGGTTGCCAGTCGGGCACCAGTATCAGCGCGAGTATGAATCCGACGACACCGATGGGCACGTTGATGAAGAAGATCCATTCCCAGCCCAGGTTATCGACCAGCAGTCCACCGAGCAGCGGGCCGGTGATGGTCGCGAGCCCCGCGACCCCGCCCCACATCCCCATGGCCGCGCCGCGCTTACCGCCTGGGAAGAGGTTCGTGATGAAGGCGAGTGTCTGCGGGGTCATGGCGGCGGCACCGAGGCCTTGCACGGCGCGCGCCGCGATGAGCATTTCGGCGGTCCCGGAAAGCCCGCACCACAGCGAGGACGCGGTGAAGACGAACAGCCCGATCAGGAACAATCGCTTGGGGCCGAATCGGTCGCCCAGCCTGCTCGCGAACAGGATGGGTACCGCGTAGGTGAGCAGGTACACGCTTGTCACCCAGACAACGGAGTTCAGGCTCGCGTGCAGCCCTGAGATCATCGACGGTATCGCGACCATGACGATTGTCTGGTCGAGTAAAACCATGAAGAATCCGATGCACAGCGCGGACAGCGCCGCCCACTGATTGGTGTGCCTCGCGTTCATGCGCTTGCTTCCTCGTTCTCCACCAGGACCAGTGGTGCGTTGTTGGGGCTGGGCCAGCAGATGCGCCCTGACTCGACATCGGCGATCAGGCCGTTCGTCCAGTCCAGCTCGGACTTGCGCTGTCGGTAGATGTACTCGTGCTCGATCCAGTACAGCTTTGGCAGATCCGATTCGGCGAGCCGATCGAGCACGACCTTCTGGGCTGCCAGCGACGACTCGAGACGAAGGACCCGCATGTTCAGGTCCTCGATCACGGTGTCCTGTTCGAGGTCGTTCGCCGCGGACAGTGCGACCGGGTATTCCGGATATTCCTCGGCGGGGGTGGAGAGCATCGTTCGAGCGCGCTCGGTGAAGGCGTCTCGCCCTGACTCGGTCAGGCCGTAGACCGTGCGCTCCGGGCGCCTGCCGTCGCGCTGGGTTTCAACCACCTCGATATGGCCGTTCGCCTCCAACCGCTCGACGGTGTGGTAAAGCGAACCGGCCTTCAGCTTCACCCGCACGTCGACCCGCCGTTCCCGCATCAGCTGTTGCATCTCGTACGGGTGCATGGACCGCTCGTGCAGCAGTGCCAGCACTTCAAGCGCGAGCGGGGTTGGCGCTCGGTGTCCTGATGGCATCGTCACCCCCAGGAATGCGATCCTTGTTGGCTATTCCGCATGGACTATACCGCTTGGACTGCTGTCGCTCAAGTTGAGGTCACTCGCCGACTGTGCCGTCGATCTGCTCGCGCAGGATGTCCGCGTGCCCGGCGTGCCGTGCCGTCTCCTCGATCAGGTGGACGTAGATCCAGCGCAGCGAGACAGCGTTCAGCTCAGGATGCGAACCGGTGTCGGTCAGCGCGTACCGCGCTGCGATGCGGCGGGACTCCGCACACTGCCGCTGGTAGTCCGCGATCAGTCCATCCACAGTGTCCTCGGGGGTCGGCTGGAACTCGGCGTCCGGATGCTCCTTCGGTATCGCCGCGCCGACGAGCGCCAGCGAGAACCAGCGCTTTTCGACAAGGCGCAGGTGCTTGATGAGCCCGCCGAGCGTGGTCGCGGAGGGCACCAGCCTGCGTCTGGCACCGTCCTCGGAGATGCCGCTTACCTTGCGGATCACGGCATCCCGGTAGTACTCCAGGAACACCTCCAGCGTGCTGCGCTCATCGGCGGCGGCAGCGTCGATGACGGCAGTGCCAGGCGATGTCTCGGTCATGGCAGGCACGTTACCCGCGGCCACCGACGGTTCAGGACGGCAGCGAGGAGGCGCGCCAGGCACCAGGGCCGGGATGTGGCAGGCGGGGTTGTAGCGTCGCCCGGTCCGCCCACAGCGAACGGCCAGCCAGTGACGGCTGCTCGGCAGCCGCCGAAGCGCCGATACCGGCCACGACTGCTGCCAGCGCGGCTACCTCGGCATCGTCGGGGTTACCGCGCACCACCCGCAACAGCGGCCGCTCGCCCTCTTCCACGCTCATACGCATACTCCCAGTTCAGCCACCGTGAGTACTTTCATCGGTTATAGCCGATGAAAGTACTCACGGGTCGGGTTACAGCGGGATGTTGCCGTGCTTCTTCGGGGGCAGGGTCTCCCGCTTCTCACGCAGCACCCGCAGTGCGCGCGCGACGTACCCTCGGGTGTAGGACGGCGGGATCACCGAGTCGACGTAACCACGTTCCGCCGCCGCATAGGGGTTGAGCAGCGTGTCCTCGTACTCCTGTTGCAACTCGCCGCGCAGCGCTTCCACGTCCTTGCCGTCGTCCTCGGCCTTGGCCAGGGTCTTGCGGTGCACGATATTGGCGGCTCCGGAGGCGCCCATCACCGCGATCTGCGCGGTCGGCCATGCCAGGTTCATATCGGCGCCGAGGTGCTTGGAGCCCATCACGTCGTAGGCGCCGCCGAAGGCCTTGCGGGTGATGACAGTGACCAGTGGAACGGTGGCCTCGGCGTAGGCGTAGATCAGCTTCGCGCCGCGCCGGATGATGCCGTTCCACTCCTGGTCGGTGCCAGGCAGGAAGCCAGGTACATCCACGAATGTCAGCACCGGCACGTTGAACGCGTCGCAGGTGCGCACGAACCGGGCGGCCTTCTCGGAGGCGTCGATGTCGAGGCAGCCCGCGAACTGGGTCGGCTGGTTGGCCACCACGCCTACCGCGTGCCCCTCGATCCGCCCGAAACCCACCACGACGTTCGGTGCGAACAACGCGTGTACTTCGAGGAACTCGCCGTCGTCCAGTACCCGGGTGATGACCTCGTGCATATCGTAGGGCTGGTTGGCCGAGTCAGGGATCAGGGTGTCCAGCTCGCGGTCGTCGTCGGTGACGGTGTCCGCGACGGCGCCTGTCTGCAGGTCATCGGCGGGGAAGACCGGCGGCTCGGAGAGGTTGTTCGACGGCAGGAATGACAGCAGCTCCTTGACGTAGGAGATGGCGTCCTGCTCGTCGGCCGCGAGGTAGTGCGCGTTGCCCGACTTGGTGTTGTGGGTGCGCGCGCCGCCGAGTTCCTCGAACGTGACCTCCTCTCCGGTCACCGTCTTCACTACATCCGGGCCGGTGATGAACATCTGCGAGGTCTCGTCGACCATCACGACGAAGTCGGTCAGCGCGGGCGAGTAAACGTGTCCGCCCGCGTTAGCGCCCATGATCAGCGAGATCTGCGGAACCACACCGGAGGCGTGCGTGTTGCGGGTGAAGATCTCGCCGTAGAGCCCGAGGGAAACCACACCTTCCTGGATGCGCGCACCGCCGCCCTCATTGATGCCGACGATCGGGCGACCGGTCTTGATCGCCAGGTCCATCACCTTGACGATCTTCTCCCCGTACACCTCGCCGAGCGAACCGCCGAAGACCGTCACGTCTTGGGAGAACACGCAGACATCCCGGCCGTCGACGGTGCCGTAGCCGGTGACCACGCCATCACCGTAAGGGCGGTTTCGCTCCTGCCCGAAGTTCGTGGACCGGTGCCGCGCCAATTCATCGAGCTCTACGAAGGAACCAGCGTCGAGCAGCAACTCGATCCGCTCGCGTGCGGTCTGCTTGCCTCGGGCATGCTGCTTCTCCACCGCCCGTGCCGAACCGGCGTGAACCGCCTCGTCGTTGCGGCGGTAGAGGTCGTCGAGCTTGCCTGCGGTGGTGTGGATGTCCGGTTCCCGCTCTGCCGGTACGCCGATGGGTTCGGTCGCGCTACTCATGAGTCGGCACCCTATCCAGAATCGCCCGCGAAGTGGGCGATGGCGTTGCTCATCTCACGCGAGGGAACGCGACCCGCTCTAAACTGCGTGTCATGACACGGTTGGACGTGGGGACGCTGCGGGCCAGGCTACTCGTGCCGGACGGGCCGTATGCCGCGCTCGACGTGGTGGCGCGCACCGGCTCGACCAACGCAGACCTCGTAGCGGCGGTCTCTACCGGAGCGGCCGATCGCACCATCCTGCTCGCGGAGCAGCAGACCGAGGGCAGGGGCAGGCACTCGCGTCAGTGGTCCTCCCCGCAGGGGGTAGGGCTCTACGGGAGTGTGCTGCTGCGGCCGCAGGGCGTGCCGCACGAGCGTCTGGGCTGGCTGACACTGCTTGCCGGTATCGCAGCGGTGGAAACCGTCCGCGAGCGCGCGGGTGTGGCCGCGCAGCTGAAGTGGCCGAATGATCTGCTGGCGGGCGGGGGCAAGCTAGCGGGCATCCTGGCCGAAGCGGTGCCGGTGGACGGTGACGTCGCCGTCGTCGTGGGGATCGGGTTGAACGTGGTACCTCTGCCCGAGCCGGTACCACCGGGTGCAGGCGGTATAGCGCCGGTCTCGCTCACCGGCCTCGGCGCGACCGAGACCGATCGCACCGAACTCGCGGTCGCGCTGTTCACCAGGCTGGCCGAAGTCCTGCAGCGGTGGCAGTCCGCGGCCGGTGACGTTCATGCCAGCGGGCTGCTGCAGCGCTACCGCGGGTACTGCGCCACGATCGGGCAGCAGGTTAGCGTGGAACTCGCCGAAGGGAAACTGGTCGGCACCGCGGCCGATGTCGATCCCGACGGCAGGCTGGTACTTCAGACGGCGGGCGGCGGCACGACGCGGGTCTCGGCTGGCGATGTGGTGCACCTGCGTGCAGGCGCGTAGCGGTAACGTCATCGCCTGAGAAAGAGCGTGTGCAGAGCTAAGGAGCGCCGTGCCCTATCCCGACGATTTGCTCGGCGAGGACGAGGAGATCATCGTCCACCAACATCCGCACTGGAAGATGCTGATCGTCCCGGTGATCATCTTTGTGATCGCCGTCGGTGGCGGAGCCTACCTCGCGACCCTTCTCGCGGGCCAGTCATGGCGGCTGGCGGGCTGGATCGCGATCGGGGTGGTCG
>JBOHEL010000100.1:0-12349 GCA_050700995.1 Sciscionella sp.
CTCCGGATCCTCCGGCACCGCGACCGCCAAGAAAGAAGCACTCGAAGCCGCGAACGTCAAAGTCGGCAAAACCCCCAGCGAAACCGCCGAACTCATGCGCCAGATCGTCAAGGCACAGTAGCGGGGCCCTCGTGCGGCCGGTCGAACCCGGCGGCCAATAAAGCGGACGCGGAATGTAACGAATTGGATTCGAAACCGTGGGTATCCGCTGGCAAGTCGGCGTGTGGCGGGCGCCGGCGCGCACCGGAGGCTCCTCGCGGTGCCGTGTTGAGGTACGGGCCAGCCTGGTGTTTTGCATGCGGACCGGAAGGCGCTAAAGTGATGTCAATCACGTAGATCACGGTTGAATTCTGCGGCCCGATGTCGGTGCCGCGACTGGAGGCCGCCGAGAAATGAGCGTACCGGTCAAGAGGGACACGTCGGCAGGTGTCGGGGGCGACGACCACCGGCTCCGACGAGATCTGGGAACCGTAGGCTTGCTGTTCAGCGCCATCGGGTCCATCATCGGCTCCGGCTGGCTGTTCGGGGCGCTCAACGCGTCCAAGCTGGCGGGCCCGGCTGCGGTCATCTCATGGGCGGTCGGCGCCATCATCATCATCCTGATCGGCCTGGTCTATGCCGAACTCGGGACGATGTTTCCCCACGCGGGTGGGGTCGCACGGTACCCGCATTACGCCTTCGGATCGTTCGCCAGCTACACCACAGGCTGGGTGACCTGGATCGCCGCGGCTACGGTAGCTCCGGTCGAGGTACTGGCGGCGCTGACCTATGCCACGAACTACATTCCGTTCCTGACGCACGCCGTCAACGGGGTGGCGATCCTCACGGCGCCCGGTTACGGCGTTGCCGCCGGCCTCATGCTGGTCTTCAGCTTCGTGAATATCATGGGCATCCGATGGTTTGCCAGGGCGAACAACGTCATCGTCTGGTGGAAGCTGTTCATCATCATTCTGGTTGTCGTCATTTTCCTGGCGCTGGCATTCAACGGCTCGCACTTCAACTCGCACGGCTTCGCCCCGTTCGGCGCGCACGGCATCTTCACCTCACTTCCTGCCGCAGGAATCATCTTCAGCTACCTCGGGTTCCGGCAGGGTGTCGAACTGGCAGGTGAGACCAAGAATCCCAAACGGAACGTCCCGCTCGCCCTCATCGGCTCGGTCGTGATCACCGGCCTCATCTACATCGCACTTCAGATCGCGTTCATCGGCGCGGTCCCCAGTAAGGACATCGCGGGGGGCTGGGGTGCGGTACTCGCCCATCACTCCAGCCTCGCCTTCGGGCCGCTCGCGTTCATCGCCGGGGTCATCGGGCTGACCTGGCTCTCGGTACTGCTCTACATCGACGCGTTCGTCTCACCGGCAGACACCGGCATGATCTACACCACGGTAACCGTGCGGTTGTCCTACGCGATGGGGCGCAACCGTAATGCCCCGCACGCACTGGCGGCGGTGAACGAGCGGGGCGTGCCGTGGGTCAGTGTGATCCTGGCGTTCATCGTCGGGCTCATCTTCTTCCTGCCATTCCCGAGCTGGACGTCACTGGTCGGTTTCGTTACCTCGGCAACCGTGCTGTCATTCGGCTCCGGCGCGGTCGTGCTGATGGCGATGCGCAAGCAATTCCCGGATCGCGAGCGGCCTTTCCGGCTCGCGGGCGGGCCAGTGATCCCCTTCCTGGCTTTCTGGGCATCGAACCTCGTGGTCTACTGGTCGGGCTGGAACAAGGACTGGCGACTCTTCGTGACCGTGCTGATCGGTTTCGTCATCCTCGGCATCAACCAGGCCGTTTACCGGGGCCGCACGCCGAAGTTCGACTTCCGCTACGGCTGGTGGATATTGCCGTGGTTCGGCGGGCTTTGCCTGCTCAGCTTCCTTGGCTCCTACCCGGCTGCCGATGAGGGAGCCGGAAACCTCGGGATCGTGCCCTACGCATGGGCGGTGCTCGCCGTTTTCAGCGCGCTCATCATGTGGCTGGCGCAACACTGCAGGCTGCCCGGTGCGAGGGCAATGGAAATAGTAGGCGGCCCGCAATCCACGACCGGCGAAACGGCCTAGCATCAGGATGCCGGTAATGCTCCGACACGGCCGGTCCCGTCACCCGCCACCCGGCATGCACGTGAGCGGGCTGGACTGACCATTGCGGACATCGATGTGTTCGAGGTGAACGTAGCCTTCGCAAGGGTGGTAATGGCCGGGGCGGCCGAAGCCTGCGCGGACGCTAATAATCGAACACCTCTAAATTCCGGAGGTGTGGGTGTCTTCAAGACCCCCAAACCCTGTGGACGGCGGGCAGATCCGAGAACGACTACTGCAAGAACATGGTCCTGCGGTGTGCGATGCGCTACGTTGGCACGAACGGCGGCCGTCCACGGGAAGAGTCGCGATCGTCACATTGCCCCCCTCGACCGGATAAGGGTGACAAAACGGCTGGTAGCGTGCGAGGCCGACCGGGGCTGCGCGGCGCGATTCTCCGTCGACCCAGCCCGAACACCAGACGAGGAGGACGCGTGCCGTCTGAGGAGACCGGAACCGTGTCCGGCCAGCCGGGTGACACCGCCGAGCGGCCCGACATCTCGCCCCACCCGCAGCCGGAGCACGCCGTGGACGTGCCCAGCCACGCCGCGGAAGATGGCGCACCGCTGCACCCGCTGATCGACCTGTCACGGGACCCGACGCCGGGCGTGCCCAACCACGCCGCGCACGAAGCGGACTGAGGGCCCAAGTACCCGGACGGCTACGTTCCTCACATGCCCGCTACCTGGGAACCCGCGACCGCGGGTGTGCTGCGACTACCCTCGGGCCGACTCGTGCGCGGCCGGGGGTTGAGCCGACCGCTCCCGCATGGCCTGCAGCCCACCTTCGCGCTCTACCTGCTTGGCCAGCTGCCACCGCCCGTCACCTGGGAATACCGGTGGCTTCGCTGGCCCGACTTCGGCCTGCCGTCCGACCGCACCGAGACCAGCGAGGCGCTGCGCGAGGCATGGGGACGCGCCGAGGCGGAACGCGTCGAGATCGCCTGCGCCGGTGGACGTGGGCGCACCGGCACGGCCCTTGCCTGCCTTGCGGTGCTCGATGGTGTGCCGAACCGGGCGGCCGTTGCCTACGTCCGTGAGCATTACTCGCCACGCGCCGTCGAGACACCGTGGCAGCGCCGCTTCGTCTCCCGATTCCGCAGGCCCAGCTGAGGTGACGGTGGCGGAGGTAACGCGCGGGGCGTTTCCGCTGGACCGCCGATGTGTGGAACAACGCACCCCGACCATCGCGGAAACGCTCACGGCAACGCGGGGCGGGCGGGCTATTTGAGTTCTGAGCTGCTCTTGCCGAGCAGCCTGCGTGCCACCACCAGTTGCTGGATCTGCTGAGTGCCTTCGAAGATGTCGAGGATCTTCGAGTCCCGCGCCCATTTCTCCAGCAGGCTGGTCTCCGCGTAGCCCGAGGTGCCAGCCAGTTCGACGGCCTTCAGGGTCACGTCGGTGCCGGTACGTCCCGCCTTCGCCTTGGCCATCGAGGCGTGCAGCGAGTTCGGCTTGCCGTTGTCGGCCATCCATGCGGCCTGCAGGGTCAGCAGGTACGCGGATTCGTAGTCCGCCTCCAACCGCAGGAACTCTGCTGCCGCTGCCGGCTGGCTGTTCGGCGGCCGGTCGTAGTCGATGCGGACACCGGCCGTGGTCAGCACCCGCCGCAGCTCCTCGAGCGCCGCCTTGGCGACACCGAGTGCCATCGCCGCCACGAGCGGCCGGGTGTTGTCGAAGGTCTGCATGACCCCCGCGAAGCTGCGCTTCGTGTCGATTTCCGGGGTGCCGAGCAGATTCTCCTTCGGCACCTGCACGTTGTCCAAGCGCAGCACCGCGGTGTCGGACGCGCGGATGCCGAGCTTGTGCTCCAGCCGCACGACCTCGAAGCCTGGCGTGCCCTTTCGCACCACGAAGGACTTGATAGCGGCGCGACCAAGGTTCTTGTCCAACGTCGCCCACACCACGACCGCATCGGCACGCTCTCCCGAGGTGACGAATATTTTCTCGCCGTTGAGAATGTAGTTGTCGCCGTCTTTCGTCGCGGTGGTCCTGATGGCAGCCGAGTCCGAACCGCAGTCAGGTTCGGTGATCGCCATCGCCGCCCAGGTACCGGCGAACCTGGCGCGCTGCTCGTCATCGGCGACCGAGGCGATCGCGGCGTTGCCCAGTCCTTGACGCGGCATCGCCAGCAGCAGACCCACATCACCCCAGCACATCTCGATGGTGCCGAGCACGGTAGCCAGGTTGCCACCGTTGCGGTTGCCGGACTTGGCATTCGCACTCTTGTCGTCGGCGTCCCTGCGCACACCAGACGCGCCCGCACCGCCCTCTCCCGAAGAGTTCAGCCCGTCCAGCAGCGAAGCGAGCATGTCCAGCTCGGTGGGATAGCTGTGCTCAGCGAGATCGTACTTGCGGGAGTTCGCGCGCAGCACCTCGTTGGCCGCCTGATGGGCCTGGTTGACCAGTGTCTGGAACTTCTTGGGGACCTCAAGGTTGATCATGCGAGTACGACTCCTTCGGCGAGACCGATTACGCGCAGGTCGCGATACCAGCGTTCGACCGGATGTTCCTTGGTGAACCCGTGGCCGCCGAGCAGCTGAACACCGTCGCTGCCGATGGCCATTCCCTTGTCCACAGCGAGCTTGCGCGCCAGTGCGACCTCACGAGCGAACGGCTTGCCGCGCTCTGCCAGCGCCGCGGCGCGATAGGTCAGCAGCCGCAAGCCCTCAAGTTCGATCGCGATATCGGCGACCTTGAAAGCCACACCCTGGCGGTGGCTGATCGGCTCACCAAACGCCACCCGCTCGTTGACGTAGGGCGTCACATAATCAAGCACGGCACGCGCGGTGCCCGCCGCGAGCGCCGCCCAACCGAGCCTGGAAAGCCGGATCATCTCGGCGTACATCTCTGAACTGCCCTCACTCAGCAATGCCGTGGCCGGTACCTTCACCGCCTCGAGATGCACCGTGCCCAGACCGGCGGCGCGCAGTCCCATGCTCGGGTCCGCTGCTACCGTCAACCCCGCCGAACCCGATTCCACCAGAAATAGTGCGGGTCCCCTGCCGTCGATCTCGGCGGCGATCAGGAACAACTCGTCCTGCCCCACCCTCGGCACCAGCGATTTCACCCCGGAGATCGTGAAACCGTCACCACTGCGGTAAGCCTTCGTGGACAGTCGGAACGGGTCGAACAGCGGCGTGGGCTCGGCGACGGCGAGCGCCGCTGCCGGTGGGTTGTCGGCCATGAACGCGGGCAGGTACGTCGATTGCTGGCCCGCGTCCCCCCATAACGCCAGCGCACTGGCTACCGCGGAGGGTGCCAGCACGGCCACGGCCAATCCCATATCGCCCTGTGCCAGCGCCTCAGCGACAAGCACAGTGGTCACCGCCGAGCGCTCGGTACCGATCCCGCCAAGCTCCTCCGGCACGTTCAACAGCGTGATGCCCAGCTCCGCCGCCGTGGCGAACAACTTCTCCGGCGCTGCCGCGTTCTCGTTCGCCTGGGCGGCGGCGGGGCGCAGTTGCTCCTCGGCGAACTCCAACACTGTCTGCTGGATCATCGCTTGCTCTTCGCCGGGAGTCACGTCAAACATGCCGGTATCGGGAGCCGAGGGCAGCCTTGCCGGGGCCGTCAGCTTCCTGACCGAGATGAAGGCACGATTCGCGGCTCCCCCGGCCTTGAAGCCACCGCGCGTGGCCTTCAGCACTGTGCGCTCAACCTGCTTGCGCGCGCCGAAGCGGTCCAGTAGCGCAGAACCGGCCAGCTTGTTCAGCGCGGCGAGCCCGTAACCCATCAGGTCGCGCCCGCCACTCGCACTACCCGCCCTGACCATAGCCACCTCATCTCGTCGACCAGGGAAACCCTAACCTACTCTAGAGTAACACTACTGGCACGTAAACAAACTTGCCCATGAATGTGTCAGAGGGCAAACCGTTCCACGAGGCTGGCGAGATCATCGAGATAGGTCAGGGTCTCATCACGCGGCCGGGTCGGCAGGTACACCAGTACCCGTTCGACACCGAGCTCGGCGAAACCATCCAACCGGTCAAGTTGCTTTGATCCGGCGTAAATGGTGACCGGCACATCTTTGCCCGCGCCAGCACGCATCCGCTGCCAGAGTGGCGCAAGCGACGCCGCGTCCGGCACCCCGGTCGGCATCCAGGAATCTCCGTACTCCCGCACGCGCGCGGCGGTGGCTTCGCTGGCGCCACCCACATAGATCGGCGGATAGGGCCGCTGCACCGGCTTCGGCCAGCAATACACCGGATCGAAGTCCACGTACTGACCGTGATACTCCGCCCGCTCCTCGGTCCACAGCGCGCGCATCGCCCGCACCCTCTCGTCGAGCAAAGCACCGCGGATTCGCGGGTCGGTGCCGTGGTTGCGCATCTCCTCACGGTTCCAGCCTGCCCCGACACCGAAGATCACCCGTCCGTCCGAAACCAGGTCAAGGCTCGCGACCTCCTTGGCCGTGACGATGGGATCGCGCTCCACGAGCAGCGCGATGCCGGTGCCCAGGCGCAACCGCGTCGTCGGTACCGCGGCAGCGGTGAGCACCACGAACGGGTCGAGGGTGCGGTAGTAGATGCCTGGCAGTTCGCCTCCGGCCGGGTAGGGCGACTGCCGGTCCACGGGGATATGGGTGTGCTCGGCGACGAACAGCGATTCGAACCCACGTTCCTCAAGCGCGGCACCCAGATCCGCCGGTGCGATACCCTCATCGGTCACGAATGTCGAGATTCCGATTTTCATGCACCCGATCGAACCATGCTCGCGGCCGCGCGACACCGCAGGAGCTTAGAAATTGGTGCGGGAGCCCAGCACCTTGCGAAGTTTTGCCAGTGCCCTGTGCTGCGCCACCCGTACCGCGCCAGGGCTGGAACCGACCATCTCCGCGGTCTCCTCAGCGGAGAGCCCCACAACCACCCGCAGCACCAGAACCTCCCGCTGCTTGAAAGGCAACTCGCGCTCAAGCAGCGCGGCCATTCGACCTGACAGCTCCTCGGCCAGCGCCCACGACTCTGGGTTGGCTCCAGGCTCCGGCGAGTCGGGCACCTCGGCATACGGTTCGGTCAACCGGTTCCGCGATGCCAACCGGTGCGCGTCCGCCACCTTGTGCGTCGCGATGCCGTACACGAATGCCATGAACGGTCTGCCCTGGTCACGGTACCCGGGCAGCGCCCTGAGCACGGCGAGGCATACCTCCTGCGCGACATCGTCAGCGGACGCGAACGATCGCACCGAGGAGCCGAGGCGCGCGCGGCAGTACCGCACCACAACCGGCCTTATCGATGCGAGTAGGTGATCGACCGCGGCGTGATCACCGCCGACGGCGGCCTTGACAATGACGTCGACGTCGTCGGCACGACTGGCGACGAGCTCGTCATGGCCCGCCACCCCTGCCACGGCCCGCCGCCCGCCGGTGATCAGTCTCATAACAGGCTCGTCGTCTCCTGCCGGATCGGAATCTGGCGTCGCGACGTTCGTCATCGCAGGTCACCAGCCACCAATCGAGGCTGTTCGGAGACGGCGGAGGCGGGAGTCGGCACCGCCACCTCCTGGGACTCGCAGGGCCGCGTTGCGGCACCTGAGGGCGTCGGCACGCTGGTCGCCGTCGATCCTAGAACCGCGCAACGGAAATACCAACCGCATCGTCTGGTCACCAGCGTTAACGTGATCTCGGCCGATCTCGGTTGCACCGACCGTACCGAGTCAGCACGCTGGAGGCGTGCGCAGCCAACGCCACCGTGACGGCCTCGACGACTACCTCGACCGCCATGTGCCCGCGACCCCGATCCTGGTGATCGACCTGCAGCGCATCGCGGAGCGGTTCGCGGCGCTGCGCCGTGCCATGCCGGAGGCAGCGATCCGCTATGCGGTCAAGGCGAACCCCGACCCCGAGGTTCTCCGGCTGCTGGCATCGCTGGGATCCGGCTTCGATGTGGCCAGCCCACTGGAGATCGAGCTCTGTCTGAGACAGGGCGCGGCGCCTGAGACGATCTCCTACGGCAATACCATCAAGAAGCCTGCCGATATCGCACTCGCCCATGCCGAGGGCATACGGATGTTCACCACCGACAGCGAGGGCGATGTGGCGCATCTCGCCACGCACGCGCCGGGTGCGCAGCTGTGCCTGCGACTGCTCGTCCCCTCCCCCGGTGCGCGCACTCCGTTCGGGCGCAAGTTCGGCGTCGCTCCCGAGTTGGCATCCGACCTGGTGCTGCGGGCCGCCGAATTGGGATTGCGCCCGCGCGGCCTGTCCTTTCACGTCGGCTCACAACATACCGATCCGACCGCGTGGGAGGCCGGGATCGCAGTAGCATCGACGGTCTTTCGGGAGCTGGCGCAGCGTGGTGTCGCGTTGGACACCATCAACCTCGGCGGCGGCTTCGGGGTGCGCTACCGGGAGGCCGTACCCGAGTTGTCGGAGTACGCGGCGGCACTTCGACGCGCGTTGGCGCGCGGTTTCCCTGCGCGAACGCCTCGGCTGATGATTGAGCCTGGCAGGATCGTGGTGGCCGACGCGGGCGTGATCCGCAGCGAGGTTGTCGCGGTGTCACGCCGCTTCCCCGACGATCCACGCCGCTGGGTCTACCTCGACGTCGGGAGGTACAACGGTCTGGCGGAGACCGAGAACGAGGCCATCACCTACCGGCTGCGCACGCGCCACGACGGCGGCCCAACCGGGCCCGTGGTACTGGCAGGCCCCACTTGCGATGGCGACGATGTGTTGTACCAGCGCACGCCCTACGAGCTACCCCTTGCGCTTCGGCCGGGCGACCACGTCGACATACTGTCCGCCGGTGCCTACACGGCCAGCTACTCGTCGGTGGGCTTCAACGGATTTCCACCACTGGCCAGTCGCTGCATAGGGTCACAGCAGATCGTTGGGAGGTAAGTAAATGGGTGGTACCCCCGGATCGGCACAGGCTGCCGTCGGCTCGTTCACCGGAGCGCATGTGCTCGCCGAGATCGACGGCGTGCCCGCGGCGGCGCTCGATGACGTGATGTCACTGCGCGCCGCGCTGCGATCGGCTCTGGAACAGGCAGGCGCCACGGTATGCGAGATCATTTCCAGGAGCTTCGATCCACAAGGGGTCACGGTGCTCGCGCTGCTGTGTGAGTCCCATGCTTCCGTGCACACCTACCCGGAACGCGGTTCGGCGTTCCTCGACGTCTTCACCTGCGGGCATGCCGCAGACCCTGAGCTGGCCGTGCGGTTGCTCGCGGCAGCTCTCGGGGCGGGCAGCACACAGGTGACCGTGGTACGCAGGGGTGGCCCATTGGAGTCCGTTGTGGACGGTGAGGGGAGATGACAGATACCGAGATCCACGAGCCGCTTGCGGCGGGCATGACGCGGGTCTGGCGGCTCGGCGAGGTACTGCATTCGGGGCACACCGAGTACCAGCAGGTGACGATCGCCCGTACCGCACAAGGGATCGCACTGTTCTGCGACGACGACCGGCAAAGCACCGAGTTCAGCCAACTCGTGTATCACGAAGCGCTGGTGGTGCCAGCACTTCTGCTGGCATCCCGGCTCGACCGGGTACTGATCATCGGCTCCAGCGAGGGGGTCGCCAGCCAGATGGCCGCCGCAGCAGGTGCCGGCCAGGTCGACCACGTGGATATCGACGCCGAAGCCGTGAGACTGTGCGCCCGCCACCTTCCCTACGGCTACACACCATCCGATATGGACAGTGCACTGCGCGGAGACGGCACGATCCGGTTGCATCGCGCCGACGGCTGGCAATTCGTGCGGGATGCCGCGCCCCGCGGTGCGGGTTACGACGTCATCGTGGTCGACCTTCCGGATGAACGCGAAGGCGGTGCCCAGCACAATCGCTTGTACGGCAAGGAATTCCTCGCGCAGTGTCGGTCTGCGCTCGCACCGGGCGGGGTCGTAGCCTACCAGGCTGGATGTCCGACACTCTGGCGCAACGCGACACTGCTGCGGTCGTGGCAACGGTTCACTGAGGTGTTCGACACCTGTGTCTACTTCGGATCCGACGAACACGAATGGTCATTCCTGTTCGGACTCGCCAGCCCGGTCGCCGACCCGACCGCCGCGATGATCGAACGGCTGGGCAGTTGCCGGTACCGCCCGAGGTCGATCGACACCGAGGCACTGCGCGGCGCCACCGTGCCACCCCACGCGCTCCGCCATGCCCCCCACACACGCGAGGTCAGGTGATCTGAGAGTAGGAGACCACCAGCCGCTCGGGGCCCCGCAGGTTGACATGAGGGCGGTACCGCAAGGAATCGGGCGCCAGCTCGGGGGTGACGACGCGGCGTGCGAACTCGGACAACGCGATCGACGCTTCCAGCCTTGCCAGCCCGGCGCCAAGGCAGAAGTGCGGGCCAGCCGCGAACGCCAGGTGGTGCGAGGCTCCGCGATGGATGTCGAAGCGGTCGGGTTCCCGGTATTGCGCGGGATCACGGTTGGCTGCCGCCAGCAACAGCAGCAGCACGCCGTCAGTTGGCACCTCAAGCGCACCGATCCTCGTGGGAGCCCGAACAATACGGGTGGTCAGATGCACCGGACTGTCGTATCGCAGCACCTCCTCAACGACACCCCCGACCAGCGACGGATCGGCCCGCAGCGCCGCGAGCGCCTCGGGATGCCGCAGCAGCGCGAGCACCCCATTGGAGATCAGATTCGCGGTCGTCTCGTGACCCGCGACGAGCAGCAGCACGCAGGTCGCGAGGAGCTCCTGCTCGGACAACCGATCGCCTGCCTCCTCGATGCGCACCAGCCGGGAGAGCAGGTCCTCGGTGCGCACCGCCCTGCGTTGCGAGATCAGCTCGGCGAAGTACCCGGTGAACTCCCGGCGAGCTTCCTCGATGTCGGCCATCTCTTCAGGGGAACCGATCGCCATCGCCGGGTCCAGTCCACGCACCAGCCGGCGTGACCACCCCTCGAAGCGGTACCTGTCCTGTGCAGGAACTCCG
Organism: Sciscionella sp.; assembly: GCA_050700995.1. Classification (GTDB taxonomy): domain Bacteria; phylum Actinomycetota; class Actinomycetes; order Mycobacteriales; family Pseudonocardiaceae; genus JBOHEL01. The sequence goes on from JBOHEL010000100.1 coordinate 10,961, forward strand.
AGCAGTTCGCAGATCACCAGCACCGGCAGCGGGTAGGCCAGTTCCCGCACCAGGTCGAAGGAGGTGCTCTGTGCGGCCTTGCCGAGCACCTCGGTCACGATCGCCCGGATCCGCGGCTGCAGCCCGGCCACCACCCTCGGCGTGAACGCCTTCGACACCAGCCCGCGCAGCCGCGTGTGATCCGGCGGGTCCAGTGACAGGAACGGAACCGTGCCTTCCCCGACATCCGACCGGAACTTGCCCCCCACCAGTGACCTCCTGCGATCGCTGCTCATCGCGGGATCGCGCAGGATACGGGCACAGTCGGCGTAACCGCCGACGACCGTGACCGCGCCCTCAGCCACCGGGAACGGTCCGGCTTCTCGCAGTGACCGATACACCGCGTACGGCTCGGGTCTGGTCGCCGGGTCGAACAACTGGCCCAGCCGCTGCTGGTCTGTGGTCGTCATATGCTTCACACTGAAACTTGAACCAAGGTTTAAGTCAAGGGCGGCGCGCATGATGACGATCGGGCAGTTGGCGCGGGCAAGCGGCGTGCCGCCATCCGCCATCCGGTTCTGGGAGCGCAAGGGCCTACTCTCACCACCGCAGCGGCAGTCGGGGCAACGCCGCTACTCCGAGCACGCGCAATCCCAGATCGCGGTGCTCAAGCTCTGCCAGAAGTCCGGTTTCACCCTCGCGGAGGTGGCACAGATCCTTGACCTCCGCGCACACAATCCCTCGCAGTGGCGAAATTTCGTCAAAGCCAAGGTTGTCGCGGTCGAGGACAACCTGCGCCGCTTGGAGCACGCGCACGACATGCTGCTGCACGCGCTGGAATGCCCCAAGGACGACATCACGCAATGCCCGGAGTTCCTGCGGGCCGTGGACGCGCGGCTGCGGTGAACGGCACGGTTCCCCCGCGACTACAGCCCACGTCCCGAGCGCACCCGATGGGTCACAGACCGTTCCGCGATGAACGAGAAGAACGGGATCGTTCCTGCCAGCAACACCAGGATCGTGCCCTTGATCGACCAGCGAGCCTTCAGCGCCAGATCCACCGCGAGCGCGATGTAGATCATGTACAGGAAGCCGTGAATCGGGCCGATGATCGCCACCCCCTTGCCTGCATCGAACCCGTACTTAAACACAATCGCGACGCACAGCGCGAGCAGGCCGACACCCACGACGTAGGCGATCACGCGATACCGGCCGAGCGCCCCCTTGACCCGTGGATCCGAAATCCGCGTGGTGTTCGCGGTCACGTCCTCAACCGACATAACGTTCCTCCTGTGTAATGCCGCACCCGGTCGGACCCCATGAGCCCCGCTCCGCAAGCTCCGCCATCCTGGCTCATGAATCCTCCTGTGACCCGCGGGACACCCGCACCCGGTCGGACCCCATGAGCCC
>JBOHEL010000101.1:0-12345 GCA_050700995.1 Sciscionella sp.
ACATGCCGGAGATGAAGTCGCGCACCAGGTTCTGCGCACCGAAACCGAGCGCGAGCCCAAGCACGCCCGCTGAGGCGATGATCGGTGCGAGGTTGATCCCGAGCTGGCCGAGTATCAGCACGAACGCTATACCGAACACCACGAACGACGTGATCGATTTCAGCAGCGACCCGATCGTCTGCGCACGCTGCCTGCGCCGCGCCGAGGTCATGGCACTGCCGAGTGCGGCAGGGGCACGCTCCTTGAGCGGTCGAAGTATGGTGGGCACTTTCCTGCGCCTGCTGCGGCCGTTTTCGCTGGTGGCGCGGTCGATGAGCCTGCGAAGCAGCCAGCGGACCACGACCGCGAGCACCAGTATCAGCAGGATCTGCAGTGGCTTTACGACGAGCCAGTTCGCGGATGTGGCCAGCCAGTCGATATGGGTGATGTCCCACACCTGGGCACACCAACTGCCGGCGTTCCCTGCACAGTCCGGCCTGGCGGCGAAGACAAGGTCGAGCATGCGCGCATCTCCGGGGTCGAACGGTGGCGTTGGTGGGTGCGGCCTGCCATGGCCACGACTGCGACCGTACCGGCGTCGCCGCACGGGCAGACAGGTGCACCGCGCGCGGGTGCACCTGCCGCGGGGGGCCGATGCGAGACACGTCACTTAGCCAACGTGCAAATCGGGGTCGAAGTGTGATCTGCTAGACCGGTACCGGCGGAGGTGGTCGAGTGCCTGACCGACAACCGATCCCGATCGGTGCCGCCAAAGCGGCCGCGCCGATCGCTTCCGCGCGCCCGGAGCGCGCGCCGGTGGATCGGCAGGTCGATCCGCTGGGCGCACCGCGAATGCCGCCGTGGGGCAAGCGGCAGGTCCTGCTGCTCAACGCCACGTTCGAACCGTTGACCGCGCTGCCACTGCGGCGCGCGGTGGTGCTGGTCATCTGCGAGAAAGCCGTTGTCGTGCATGACGATCCCGCAGGTCAGGTACTGCATTCCGCGAGGGCTGCGCTTGGCGTGCCATCGGTGATCAGGCTGTGCACCTACGTGCGGGTGCCATACCGCTCCCGGGTGCCGCTGACCAGGGCAGGCGTGATGTATCGGGATCAGTACCGCTGCGCATACTGCTCCGCTCGCGCGGAGACGATCGACCATGTGATCCCGCGCAGCCGTGGCGGCAAGCACTCCTGGACCAACTGCGTGGCCTGCTGCGCGAAGTGCAACCACCGGAAGGCCGATCGGCTACTCACCGAGATCGGCTGGCAGTTGCACTCCAAACCGGTTGCGCCCCGTGGCCCACACTGGCGGCTGCTGGCCGGTCCCGGTGAGACCGACCCGCTGTGGTTGCCCTACCTCGGGCAACCAGCGGCCTGATTCATTGCCTGCTCGCGACATCCGTTAACGTGTTCGACGTGAGCATCTGGGCGACGGTCCTCATCTACGTGGTGATACCACTCGGCGTAATCCTTGCGGTCTACGCGCTCGGCCTGTCTTCGAAGGGTTACCGCATCCCTCGGTACCGGCCGGGTCAGAAGTGGAACTACCAGCCGGTGTGGTGGACCGCCAACCCCGCCGGACTCGGCGAGGCCGGGCACGGCGAGCACAGCCACACCAGGATTGAGTCCGGTGCAGACGGCGACGGGCGGCTAGGCCGCACCGCTAGGGGAGGTGCCCGTGGCAGCTGGTGAAATCGTGGAAGAGCGCGATGAGGCGGACGGCATGGCCAGTATCGAGGACACCGGCGGGCATGAGCTGGAGTATGGCCACGGTGAGATGGCGGGTGGCCGGATCTCCGTCGCGCGGGAGGTGAAGCCGGAGCCTCCTGCCGTGCCGTTCACGCCGGCTCAGCTCAGCAAGCTCGACGAGGCACTGACCCTGTCGAGTAGGGAGTCCGGCGTCGATTTCACCATCTATCTCGGTGGGCTCGGCGAGGGCGACGAGGACACTCGCGCCGAGGCTGAACGGTTGCACGCCTCGCAGGGGTCCGCAGCCGCTGCTCACTCGGTGCTGATCGCGGTGTCGCCAGGCCAGCGCAAAGTCGAGATCGTCACCGGCGAGGACTCTAGCCGCCGCTTGGCCGACCGTAGCTGCAAGCTGGCCGTGATGAGCATGGTCGCCTCGTTCAAGGAGGGTGACCTGCTCGGCGGCCTGCTCGGCGGCCTACGCATGCTCTCCGATCAGGCAGGGTCCGTCCCCCGCACCTGACGTCGTCACAGGGGTTGGGGTGTCTTCAAGACCCCCAAACCCAGACTTTGGGGGTCAGATCCGGTCGCCATCACGCGAGGCCAAGTTTGCGGAACTGACCGTACAGTTCGTAGCCGGATTGCGTTACTAGATTCGCACCCGCCGTCAATGCCTCGCCACCTCGTTCTCGGATGGTTCCCTCACTGGTGAAGATCACGATGGGGGTGCGCTGGTCGGTGGCGCGGATCGCGCGGGTCAGCTTGATGCCTGCGTCTACGACCACGGCGCCGCCTTCGGTCCGAGTCATATCCGACACGACGATCTGGTAGCGCCTGTCACGCAGCTTCTCCCACGCCTGCTCGGTGGTCCGCGCGAAGTCGACCTGGGTGCTATTGCGTTGCAGGCGGTCGGCCTGCACGGCGTTATTCTCTGGGTGATCATCGACCCACAGCACTCCAGCAGGCGGCAGGAGTGCTGTGGGCATAGATGTCTGAGTGCCCACTGACGGTGGTGCCAGGTTCGGCAGTTGGGTCGCGAAGCTCGGGTCAGCGCCTGCGGGCGGGCCGTAGTCGGCCCACGGCACAGCCTGGTCGTGCTCCGGCAATGGCCTGCGGGAATCCAACGGTTGGTCAGAGGGCTGCGGTTGGCCGGAGCCCGGCAGCTGCGGACCGGAACCCTGCTGCTGCGGATGAGGCAACCAAGGTCCCGATGGCGGTTGCCCGGAGCTCGGGAATGGAAGGTCCCAGATACGCGCATCGTCTTGCGGCACTGGTCGTTCGGTCAGCACCGGCGGTGGTGGGTATCCAGCCTGCGAGGAGTTGAACTGAGCGTTCAGCGTGGCGAGCTGATCCTGCAGGTCTGCGATGAGGTCGGTCTGTTGCCTGCTGACCTCGCCGAAGGAAACCTCCTGCCCGCCGACCTTCACCGTGAACTCCCGTTGTTCGGCGGAGAGGATCACGCGCATAAGTGGTCGGCGGACGATGAGTAACAGCACGATGACCGCCACCGGCCAGAGCAGGCTCGCCACCGCAGAGATCATTTCAGGCACGGAATCGGAGACTAGTGGGTCGAACCACCAGATAGTGCATTTCGACGAAACACCAGGGGTTGGGGTGTCTTCAAGACCCCCAAACCCCTGGTGGCGTCAGCTTTGGTCGAACTGCCTGGCGGCTAGTGCGCGGACGATGCCCGCCCGGTTCTCCAGCACCAGGCGGCGCAGCGCGGCGGGACGTTCCTCGGCGTTGAGCCATTCGTCCGTCGCGGTCACCGTGCCCTGGTCGATGGCCCACGTCGGGTACAACCCGACAACGGTGGGCTGGGCCCGCTCGCTGGAGCGCCGCTGCCACACACTGGCGATGTCGGAGAAGTAACTCGCGGTATATGGCGCCAACAGCGATCGCTGTGCCGGGTGCGCGAAGCCGCTGATGATGGCCTCGTTGATGGCATTGGGGAGCTCATCGTCGTGTACCGCCCGCTGCCACGCCTGGGCCTTGGCTTCCGCGTTAGGACGTAGTGCGCGCGCCCGCTCGGCGTGCCGCCTGCCGGTGGCGGTGTCATCCCGCTCCAGCTCGGCGTCGATCTCGGTCCCGCCAGCGGCGCCGTGCGCGACCAGCGCGTGCAGTAACCGCCAGCGCAGGTCGGTGTCGACGGTCAGGCCCGGCAGCGGTGTCGAGCCGTCCAGCCAGCCGCGCAGTGTGGCGACAGTGTCGCTGTCCAGTACCGAACCCGCGAGCGAGTTGACGAACGCGAGCTGGTGGTCCGATCCCGGTTCGGCGGCACGAGCCAGTTCGAGCAGTCGAGCGGTGAACCGTGGCCAACCCTGCTCTGCGGCCCAGGCCGGATCGGCGTACGAGGCAACCGCGGTCTGCGCCTGCAGCAACAGCCGTTGCACCACACCGACCTCGGTCTCCGAGGGCAGGCCTCCCAGCACCAGTGTGACGAAGTCGCGCGCCTTCAGCTCCGCTTCCCTTGTCATCTCCCACGCCGCCGACCAGCACAGCGTGCGCGGCAACGACTCGGCGATATCGCCGATGTGGTCGATAAGCGTCGCCAGCGAGTGGTTGTCGAGCCGCAGCGTGCAGTAGGTCAGGTCATCGTCGTTGACCAGCACCAGCTTGCCTGCGTCCGTGCCGATCAGATCCGGGACCTCGGTGCGCTCACCGGAGACGTCGAGCTCAACGCGGTTGGTGCGGACCAGCTTGCCGGCGTCGTTGAAGTTGTACACGCCGACGGCGAGCCGGTGAGTACGCAGTTCGCCGTCACCGGGGCGTGCCGGGCCTTGCAGCACCGCGAACGTGCTGAACTTGTGGTCGGTGTCGACCTCGAACTTCGGCCGCAGCAAGTTCAATCCGGTGGTCTGCAGCCATTGCGCGCCCCAGCCCGACAGGTCGCGGCCGGAAGCCTCTTCAAGCGCGGCAAGCAGATCCGCCAGCGTGGCGTTGCCGAAAGCGTGTTTGCCGAAATAGACCTTCAGCCCGGCAAGGAAGTTGTCCAGGCCGACATAGGCCACCAGTTGCTTGAGCACGCTGGCGCCCTTGGCATAGGTGATGCCGTCGAAGTTCACCTCGACGGCCTGCAGGTCGACCATGTCCGCCGCGACCGGGTGGGTGGAGGGCAACTGGTCCTGGCGGTAAGCCCATGACTTCTCGATGGAGGCGAAGCTTGTCCACGCGTCGGTGTACTCGGTGGCCTCGGACTGCGCCAGCACGCTGGCGAACGTCGCGAACGACTCGTTCAGCCACAGGTCGTCCCACCAGCGCATCGTGACAAGGTCGCCGAACCACATGTGCGCCATCTCGTGCAGCACCGTCTCGCAGCGCCGCTCGTAGAGGTAGCGGGTGACCCTGCTACGAAAGACGTAGTCCTCAAGAAATGTGATCGCGCCCGCGTTCTCCATCGCGCCAGCGTTGAACTCGGGGACGAAGAGCTGGTCGTACTTCGCGAACGGGTAGGTGACCCCGAAAGCCCTGTGATAGAAGCCGAATCCCTGCTTCGTCTCGGTGAACAGCCGGTCGGCGTCCATGAACTCGGCAAGTGACGCCCGGCAGTAGATGCCGAGTGGGATCGTCTTGTCGGCGTCGGAATACTCGTCGCGCCACTCGGCGTAGGGACCCGCGATCAGTGCGATCAGGTAGCTGGAGAGTAGCTCGGTGGTCTCGAACACGTGCGTCCTCGCACCGTGCTCGGCCCGTTCGGTCGCGTGCACCCGGCCGTTGGATATCACCTTCCAGTCGGCGGGAGCGACGACCGTGATATCGAAGCGCGCCTTGAGATCGGGCTGATCGAAGCAGGCGAACATCCGCTTCGCGTCCGCCGTCTCGAACTGGGAGTACAGATAGACGCCGTCGTCGACTGGATCAACGAAGCGGTGCAACCCCTCGCCGGTGTTCATGTATCGGCAGTTCGCAGTCACTACCAGCTCGTTGTCCTCGGCGAGTCGGGGCAGCGTGATGCCGTCGTCCTCGACGTAGCCGGACACGTCCAGCTGCGTGCCGTTGAGCACGGCGGAGGTGACATCGTCGGCCACGATATCCACAAAACTAGCGGTATCGGGCTGTTTGCTGGTGAACCGAATGATGCTCGTCGAGCGGAAGGTCCGCTCGCCGGGCTTGCCCGCACCGTCGGTGAGGTCCAGACGGATCGCGTAGGACTGCACCTCCAGCGCTGTTGCCCGCTGGCGGGCCTGGTCGCGGGTCAGGTTCGGCGCGGCCACTGATCACCTCGTGAGGTCGACGTTGACATCTCTGGTACCCCGCATCCAATCACGTCGGCCAACCAGCCCGCGCGGGAGTTACCCCGACCTGCTGAAAGTGGCTCTTGTGTCGTTGAGACTGCTGAAAGTGGCTTTCGTGCACCTCTTTGGAACAAGAGCCACTTTCAGCAGGGGAAGATCTGGGCTCGCGGCGACGTTCCCCCGAGTGGTAACGACATCGCGACCGCTACGGAGACGCTGAGATGGCTAGAACCCAGGTGGACTTCTACTTCGACCCCGCGTGCCCCTTCGCGTGGATAACCTCGCGCTGGATCCTTGAGGTGGAGCGGCAGCGCGACCTAGACCTGCGGTTTCGCATCATGAGCCTGTCGGTGCTCAACGAGGGCCGCGAGAACCTGCCCGAGCAGTACCAGGATCTACTCGGCAGGGCTTGGGGGCCGGTGCGGGTGGCAGCCGCGGTCTCGCGGAAGTACGGCGAGGACAAGCTGCGTGACCTCTACACTGCGCTGGGTACCCGCATCCACAACGAAGGCAACAAGGACTTCACATCGGTCGTCTCCGAGGCCCTCGCCGAGTTGGACTTGCCGCCGGAGCTGGCCGAGGCCGCCGCTAGTGACGGGTACGACGAGGACGTCCGCAAGAGCCATCACGAGGGCATGGACCCGGTCGGCATGGACGTCGGCACCCCGACCATCCACATAGACGGCGTGGCGTTCTTCGGCCCGGTGCTGAGCAAGATCCCGCACGGTGAGGACGCGTTGAAGATCTTCGACGGCGCAGTGGCGCTGGCGAGCTATCCGAACTTCTTCGAGCTGAAGCGCACCCGCACCGGCGATCTCGACTTCACCTGACCCGCCTAACTTGAATGGTGCGGACCGCTACGGCGACAACTGTTGACGGCAAGTGTGGCAGGGTGGCAGGCATGGTGACTCCAACGACGACCGCAGGCACCCACTTCATCGATGGGCAGGAGATCGCGGGATCCAGCGACGGCATCGACGTGGTGAACCCGGCTACGGAAGCATCGGCAGGCTGGGTGCCCGCCGGTACGGCAGCCGACGTCGACGCGGCGGTGGATGCCGCCCGCCGCGCCTTTCCCAGCTGGTCGGCGACACCGGTCGTCGACCGGGCGGCGTTGGTGCGGCGCATCTCCGAAGGGCTGGCGGCACGCAAGGGCGAGATCGCGGCGACTATCACCGCTGAGATGGGCTCGCCGATCAGCTTCGCCACGAACGTACAGGCCAGCTTGCCGATCTACACCTCCGCGGGCATCGCCGACCTGCTCGACAACGGCTATTCCTTCAGCGAGGAGATAGGCAACTCGCTGGTGCTACGCGAGCCGATCGGGGTGGTCGGCTGCATCACGCCGTGGAACTACCCGCTGCACCAGGTTGTCGCCAAGGTAGTGCCTGCGCTTGCGGCGGGGTGCACCGTCGTGCTGAAGCCCAGCGAGGTCGCGCCGCTGTCCGCGAACCTGCTGATGGACGTGCTCGTCGAGGTAGGCGTGCCGAACGGCGTGGTCAACCTGGTGCACGGTACCGGCGCGGTGGTCGGCGAGGCGATGGCCGCGCACCCCGGCATCGACATGATGTCGTTCACCGGCTCCACCGCCGCAGGCCGAAAGGTCTCGACGGCCGCCTCGGCCACCATCAAGCGGGTGGCGCTCGAACTGGGGGGTAAGTCCGCCAATGTGCTGCTGGATGACGCCGACTTCGGCAAGGCGGTGAAGATCGGCCTCGCGAACACCTACATCAACGGCGGCCAGACCTGCACCGCCTGGTCGCGGATGCTGGTACCCGCCGAGCGACACGACGAGATCGTGGAGCTCGCGGTCGCGGCGGCCGCGAAGTACTCCGTCGGCGACCCGACGAAGGAGACCACCAGGATCGGGCCGATGGCTTCCGGTGCGCAGCGGGACCGGGTGCGCGGCTACATCGAGAAGGGCGTGGCCGAAGGCGCGACGGTCGCCACTGGCGGGCCGCAGGCCCCAGAAGGACAGTCGCAGGGCTACTACGTTCGGCCGACGATCTTCGGCGGCGTCCGCGAGGACATGACGATCGCGCAGGAGGAGATCTTCGGACCGGTGCTGTCGATCATGCCCTATTCCGGTGAAGACGACGCCGTGCGGATCGCGAACTCCACGATCTACGGGCTGGCGGGCGCGGTGTTCTCCGGCGACGACGATCGCGCGCTCGGGGTGGCGAAGCGGCTGCGCACCGGCCAGGTCGATGTGAACGGCGGCGCGTTCAACCCGGTAGCCCCGTTCGGCGGCTACCGGCAGTCAGGCAACGGCAGGGAGCTCGGCCGGTTCGGTCTCGAAGAGTTCTGCGAGATCAAGTCGATCCAGCGCTGAGCAGTTCGCGCTGCGCCGCGACGAACGTGGTGTCCACCGGCTCACCATGGCCGGGGACTACGACCTCGGGGCGCAGCGCGATCAGCCGGTCAAGCACCCCGGGCCAGCTCGCGGGCCTGGAGTCTGGGCCGATCGACGGTGGCGCGCCCTGCTCGACCAGGTCGCCAGCGAACATCACCCGCGAGTCCGGCAGCCACACCACCAGGTCGTGGTCGGTGTGTGCCGGGCCGAAGTGGCGCAGCTCCACCCGCCTACCGCCGACGTCGAGCACTGCGTATTCGGGCACCAGTTCGCCGGGCAGCACTGGGTCCACGGCCGAGACGGCAGGGTAGTGCGGCGCCCATTCGGCGCGCTGTGTCGCAGCGGTCCGGCGCAGGTAGCCGGGGCAGTCGCGGTGTGCGTAGACGGCGCAGCGGCCGAAGGCCGCAGTGCCGAAGCAGTGGTCGAAGTGGCCGTGCGTGATGGCGATCGTCCATGGCGCGGCGGTGACTTCCCTGACCGCCGAGGCGAGTTTCGCGCCCTGCGTCTCGTCGCCACCGGTGTCGATCACCAGGCAGGCGCCCTCGCCGAGCACCAGCCCAGTGGAGAGATTCAGCTGTCGGTGCCGCCGCACCAGCACCCCGTCCGCGACCTCAACCCACCTGCACACGTCCAACCCACCGTGAGTACTTTCGACGGCTATAACCGATGAAAGTACTCACGGTACTGGGTGGCAGACTGTCGGACCGTGCGCGTTTACCTTGGATCAGACCATGCCGGCTTCGAGTTGAAGAGCCACCTCGTCGATCATCTTCGCGGTGCGGGTCATGACGTCGTCGACGTGGGGCCTTCGGTATACGACCCCAACGACGACTACCCGCCCTTTTGCGTGGAGACCGCTCGCAGGGTTGTCGCGGACGAGGGCAGCTTGGGGATTGTCATTGGCGGTTCCGGTAACGGTGAGCAGATAGCGGCGAACAAGGTTTCCGGAGCGCGGGCAGCGCTGGCCTGGAGTGTCGAGATCGCGCGGCTCGCTCGGGAGCACAACGACACACAGGTCGCGGGCGTGGGTGCGCGGATGCACTCGCCAGAGCAGGCCGCCGAGATCGTGGACGCATTCGTCGCCACGCCGTTCTCCGGCGACGAGCGGCATGCCAGGCGCATCGAACTGCTCGCCGAGTACGAGCGGACTGGGCGGCCTCCCGCGCTGCCGCACGGCTGATGCCTGAGGGCCACACGCTGCACCGCATGGCGCGGCTGCACCAGCGCCGGTACGCGGGCGCCGAGGTCGCGGTGTCAAGCCCGCAGGGCCGGTTCGCGGCAGCGGCGTCCGTTGTGGACGGTCGGGTGATGCGGCGCGCCGAGGCGTATGGCAAGCATCTGTTCCACAGCTACGGGCCGGACGCGACGGTGCACATCCACCTCGGGCTTTACGGCGGGTTCGCGGAGTCCGCGCTGCCCGTCCAGCCGCCACGCGGGCAGGTCAGAATGCGGCTGGTCGGTGCCACCCACTGGACTGATCTGCGCGGCCCGAACACTTGCGAACTGCTGGACGCGGGCCAGGTGACAGCCCTGCGGGCACGACTGGGCCCGGATCCGCTACGCAGGGACGCCAAGCCGGAGAACGCATGGCAGCGCATCTCGGCGTCACGTCAGGCGCTGGCCGTGTTGCTGATGGATCAGCGGATCATTGCGGGTGTCGGCAACGTGTACCGGGCGGAGTTGTTGTTCCGGCACGGCATCGATCCGTGGCGGGCGGGCAGGGACCTGACGCGCGAGGAGTGGGATGCCATCTGGACCGACCTTGTGGCGCTGATGCGGGCGGGCGTGAAGAGCGGCCGGATAGACACCGTCCGACCGGAGCACGAACCGGGCGTCTCCGGTCGGGCACCGAGGCAGGACCGCCATGGTGGCGAGGTGTACGTCTACCGCCGCGCTGGGCAATCCTGTCTCGTGTGCGGCACATCGGTGCGCATGATCGTGCTGGCGTCGCGCAACCTCTACTGGTGCTCGAACTGTCAGCCGCCCGGGTAGCGCGCCCGCCGCCGTCGACCTAGCCGGGAGGCCACGTCATGGCGCGCCCGCCGATGAGGTGGCAATGCGCGTGGAATACGGTCTGCTGCCCGTCGCGACCGGTGTTGAATACCAATCGGTAACCGCTGGCGTCGATACCGTCGGCTTTCGCCACATCATGCGCGGCGATCAGCACCGCAGCCGCCAGCGCCGGATCTGCGATGGCCATCGACGCCACATCTTGGTGGTGTTCCTTCGGGATGATCAACGTGTGCGTCGGAGCTTGCGGGTTGACGTCCCGGAAACCGAGCACGGTTTCGGTCTCGTACACCACCGTCGAGGGAACCTCGCCGGCGACGATCCGGCAGAACAGGCAGTCGGTCACCACGACACTGTAACTGTCAGGAGGGCAGGCGACATGCCAGGCTGGGTGCATGCGACTGGACGTTTCCGAGGCGCGCGCCAGGTTCTCCGCCGCGCGCGTCGCCCGGCTGTGCACGATCGGCGCTGGAAGCCTCCATCCGGTGCCTGTCACGTTCGCATGCGACGGCGATGTGATCGTGATGGCCGTTGACGACAAACCTAAGGCCACGCGCGAGTTGCGGCGGCTGCGCGATATTGAGGCAAGCCCGTCCGTGGCGCTGCTGGTGGATCACTACGAGGAGGACTGGTCGCGGCTGTGGTGGGTGCGCGCGGCTGGCAGCGCACGAGTACTGCGGGAGGCGGTGGATATGGCTCGCCCCCTGGACCTCCTCGCGAGGCGCTACCAGCAGTATCGCGCGCTGCGACCGGCCGGACCGGTCATCCGGGTCGATGTGCGAACCTGGAGCGGCTGGACTGCGACCGACCCGTGAGTAGCTACACCGTGGCCGATGCCGTGCTCACCGCGTGACTACCTTCCCCGCGATACTGCTTGGGATGCCGGTGCCTCACTGCGAGGGGCACGACGGAGGTGGCGCGAAGTCCTGATCCGGTCAGTGGATCGTTCGCAAGGTGTCTACCAGCGAAGACAGTGTGGAGCGGGCGACCGGGATCGAACCGGCATGACCAGCTTGGAAGGCTGGGGCTCTACCATTGAGCTACGCCCGCGTGCGTCCGGTACCCGGCGCGTGAACCAGCTTAGCGCCTCACGGTAGGCTGCTGATCAGTACCCGCCACGGTGGGTCTCGGGGTGTGGCGCAGCTTGGTAGCGCATCCGCTTTGGGAGCGGAGGGTCGCAGGTTCAAATCCTGTCACCCCGACAGCGGGACTACTGACTTTCGTGCATGTAGCCCCCTTGTGTGAGGATCAAGGCTTCGGCGCTTCAGTCTCGGTTGTCGCCGTCAAGACTTGCCAATGCGGCTCTGGGCGTTCGAGGGTCGGTCCGCACTGATTTCCCAGCTTGGTATGGAGGCTGCCACGGGAGCCCCGTCCCAATCTGTCCACTGTGGAATCGGTATCAGTCCGAGGTATTCATGCGGAAGTCGTAGGCGTAGGGCAGCGACTCGTCCGCGAGGGGGGTGCCCGCTGCCCTGCGTGCGGCGCAGTAGTCCCGCCACAGCTGATGCAGCAGGGCCTCACCCTCACGCAAGTTCGGTATCTCCAAGCCGGACTTCAGGATCCGTTCCGCACGGCCTATCTCCCCTACGGCGAGCGCAGCCCGCACCTCCAGAAGCCGCAGCATGCTGACCGCACCGGAGTCCCCACTGTGCCCGTTGGCGGAACCTTGGGGCATATCGAGACTGTCGAGTGTCTCGAGGGCCGTGCGGGGGCGCCCAGCGTCGAGCAGGGCGCCCACCGTCTCTACTGCCAGCGGACCAGGGCCTGGCCGCAAACGGTGGGCGTGAAGGTAGTTGCGGGATGCCTCGTTTGCCGCGCCTGCCAGACTCAGGGCCGCGGCAAGGTTACGCGCTGCCCATGCGTTGTCGCGGTGCTCCAGCGAGTGGCGCCAGGCATCGCGTGCACCGCGCTCGTCCCCTGCGGCCCAGCGCGCAACGCCCCTGTGCAGCCACGCCGCCCACCCATCAGGCGCGGCCTCCAGCAGGTTCAGCCAGTCTGGCCCTGCCACATAGGATGCTGGTGGTAGCTCCGGCGGGACTTCGGGAACCCGCCCGGTCCGCAGCAGCTCGAGCCATGGCCGCTG
>JBOHEL010000102.1:0-12198 GCA_050700995.1 Sciscionella sp.
CAGGTCTTCAGCCTGCTGCGCCCGCTCACGCAGCACGGGCAGCAGCTCACGCACACCTGCGATGACCTTCGCACTGCCATTCTCGCCCATCCGACGCTCCCGTTCTTCCTCGCCTGTCGTCACGACTCAGAGTAGAACATGTTCTTGTTATTGTCGATGGCAACCGACCGGGCCGCCGCCACAAGTCATGCTGGACCGTGTTCCTTATTTTGCGCAGCAGCGGGTAACTACGTTCTGTCGAAGTAGCATAGCGTGAGTGAAGTCAAACCTATAACATGTTCCAGGTACAGTTGCAGGGTATTGCGAGCACGCCATGGAGGGACCTGATGAGCCTCACCGCGGACGACGGCCGGAACGCGGCTCGGACCATCGACGCAGGCGCACCACCGAAGCGCTTCGCGCGCGGCTGGCACTGTCTCGGTCTGGCCAAGGACTTCCGTGACGGCAGGCCGCACGCGGTCAACGCGTTCGGCACGAAGCTGGTGGTGTTCGCGGCCGAGGACGGGCAACTCAACGTGCTCGACGGCTACTGCAGGCATATGGGCGGCGACCTTACCAAGGGGACCATCAAGGGCAGCGAGATCGCCTGCCCGTTCCATGACTGGCGCTGGGGCGGTGACGGCAAGTGCAAGTCCATCCCGTATGCAAAGCGGGTACCGTTGCGAGCGCGCACCAGATCCTGGCGCACCCTTGAGCAGAACCGGCAACTGTTCGTGTGGCACGACACGCAGGGCAGGCAGCCCGCCGGCGAGATCGTCATTCCGAAGATCGACGCCGCGTTCTCCGACGAGTGGAGCAACTGGACATGGGACTCGATACTCATCGAGGGCGCCAACTGCCGGGAGATCGTCGACAACGTCGTTGACATGGCCCACTTCTTCTACATCCACTTCGCCTTCCCGACGTACTTCAAGAACGTTCTCGACGGCCATATCGCCTCGCAGTACCTGAACACCAAGGGCCGCCCCGATGTCGGCATGGCGTCCAACTACGGCGGCGAGGAGAACCTGCTGCGCTCAGAAGCCCACTACTACGGCCCGTCTTACATGATCAACTGGTTGTGGAACACCTATCAGGGGCTTGAGATCGAGAATGTCCTGATCAACTGCCATTACCCAGTCACTGAGAACTCCTTCGTGCTGCAGTGGGGCGTGATGGTGAAGAAACTTCCCGGCGTCGACGACGAGCACGCGGACAAGATCGCGGCCAAGTTCGCCAAGGGCATCGGCGTGGGATTCCTGCAGGACGTGGAGATCTGGCGCAACAAGACCAGGATCGACAACCCGTTGCTCTGCGAGGAGGACGGTCCGGTGTATCAACTGCGGCGTTGGTACGACCAGTTCTACACGGATGTCGAGGAAATCACCCCTGAGATGACACAGCGCTTCGAGTTCGAGGTGGACACCACCCGCGCCAATGAGGTATGGCAGGCGGAGGTTCAGGACAACCTCGCACGGCAACAAGCCGAGCAGGACCAGGCAGAGCAGGCCGGAGTCTGAGCCACCATGTCGGATTCCGAGGACTATCTGCATGCCGGGTTGCGGCCACTGGCCTGCCGGAGTTGTGAAACCACGGTGCTGGTGAAGAAGACCAGCCGCGCGCACACCAGCATCCAGTGGACCGGTGATCCGGCCGCGAGCTGCCCGGAGTTCGCCGCACACGTTACCGGGGGCAAGTCAACGGCACAGCTTGACGGCTGCCGGAAGCTGGCTGGCAGCATCGCGCAGGCCGTGCGGGAGGGCGCCATAGAGGTGGCCGATGGCTGAGGGCGACCCCCAGGGCAGCGCGTTCCACCGGCTCCGTGTCTGCGAGGTCGTCGCCGAGACGCCCGACGCGAGGTCAATCATGTTCACCGTGCCTTCGGAATCCGCGCAGCATTTCGACTACCGGCCAGGCCAGTTCCTGACGTTGCGCATCCCCAGCGACCGCACTGGCTCGGTGGCGAGGTGCTATTCGCTGTCCAGCTCGCCGCACACGGATGACCGGCTGCAGGTGACCGTCAAGCGGACGGCCGACGGCTACGGCTCCAACTGGGTGTGCGACAACATCAGGGCAGGCATGAACGTGGAGGTGCTGCCGCCCGCAGGGCTGTTCACGCCGAAATCCTTGAATGCCGACCTGTTGCTGTTCGCCGGTGGCAGCGGTATCACCCCGGTGATGTCGATCGTCAAATCGGCGCTGGCCGAAGGTGACGGCAAGATCACGCTTGTCTACGCCAACCGCGATGAGAGATCCGTCATCTTCGCGGAGGCGTTGCAGCGGCTGACGGAGAAGACCCCTGAACGGCTCACCGTCATCCACTGGCTGGAGACGGTGCAAGGCCTGCCGACGGTGCCCATGCTGCGCGCGATCGCGGTGCCCTTCGCCGAACGTGACGCCTTCATCTGCGGGCCAGCGGCATTCCGGGACGCGGTCAAGCTGGCCTTGCGGGAGCTGGGTTTTCGCCGCGATCGGCTACACATCGAGAAGTTCGTCTCGCTCGCCCGCAACCCATTCGAAACCGGCAACGTGCCCACGGCGGCTGCCGGCACCGACGAGCTGGACGCAGCCGTGGAAGTGACCCTCGACGGCCGGACGGCCAGCTATCGGTGGCCACGTCAGCAGAAGCTGCTTGATCTACTGCTTGAGCAAGGCCTTGACGCGCCGTTCTCCTGCCGAGAGGGCCAGTGCAGCGCCTGTGCCTGCCGCGTCGAAGTTGGTGAGGTGCGGATGCTGCACAACGAGGTCCTCGAAGAGGAAGACCTCACCGACAACATCCGCCTCGCCTGCCAGTCCGTCCCCGTCACCGACCGCATCAAGATCAGCTACGACTAGTCCCAGGGTTGGGGTGTCTTCAAGACCCCCCACCCCTACCGCTCGGCGCGCCCACCGCGGTCAGCAGTGCGGTTGTCACGGCTTCGAACGGGGAAGGGGTGTGGTCGGTGAAGGCCGCGCAGCACTGTCAGGAGGTGGCAGCTCACCGAGTCGCTGGAGACCTTGCTGGTACCGGTTGTGCTGAAAGTGGCTCTTGTTCCAAAGAGGGGAACAAAAGCCACTTTCAGCACGCTCTATTACACAAGAGCCACTTTCAGCAGTTACCTGGGAGCGGCTTCGCGTTGGAGTTCTAGGGCTATGTCGATGAGTTGGTCTTCTTGGCCGCCGACGAGTTTGCGTTCGCCCGCGCGCGTCAGTAGCGTCGCGGCGGACGCCTGGTAGCGGCGTGTTTGAGGAAGTTCGAATACACGGCCGCATAGCATCATGAGCGCCTGCCTGTCGAGCAGGCATTCCTGTGGCATGGTCGGTCGCACCACATCATCCGCTGCATCGCGGCTGAGGGCAGCCCGACCTTATGACCTACCACCCAGCGCCGCCGGACACCCTGCGCCGAATGTTGACCAGTCGGACCTGGTACGCGTCGATGACGTCCATATCGGACAGTTCAACCGAGGGTGGATCGATGGGTGCGCGATCCCGCTCGGCGCGCACCAGCCGCTCGGCCAGTTCGGTGCGCCCTGTTGCCGTGAGCATGTCAACCTTCCGTCATGGCTTCCGTTACCGCTGAAGCATGCGTTCCGGCGCGACGGCCGGAGAACACACAATCGGCCAGCGACAGACCGCTGACATAGGAGTTGGAGCACAACCCCGCTGCCGTTCTGCCTGCCGCGTACAACCCCGCGATTGGCCTGCCCTCGCTGTCCCGTACCGCCCCGGTCTGCTCATCGACCACAAGGCCGCCGAGCGTCAGCATCGGACATGGGTACGCGAGGCTCGGTTTGATGGAGATGTCCAGCAGCGAGTACGGCGGCTGATCCAGCGGGCGCACGAACTCGGGTGGCTTGCCCACAGGGTCCGGTCTGCCCTCCCGAGCGGCGCCGTTGTAGGCATCCAGCGTGGCCCGCACACCTGCTGGGTCGATGCCGGCTACGGCCGCCGCTGCCTCGACGGTAGCCCCGCTGGTGCAGCCGTAGCGCAGCAGATATTCGGTTTGCAGGCGCTGGAACCACACTGTCTGCGTACGCAGTTGTGCCCGCGCTTCGGCGATGAGCCGGGAGTCGACGAGCAGCCAGCCTTTACCGCGATGCTTCGTGACCATGGCATGACCCAGCGCGGCGCCGTAGCGCGACTCGTCGATGATCCTGGCGCCGGCGGCGTCAACGGCAAGCGCGCCGAGCAGCGCGCTCGGCGGGCTGATGAACCGCCACGCCGAGACGTTGCCCAGCTTGGTAGTGGCGGCACCGACCCCGGTGCCAAGGCGCAAGCCGCTGCCATCGTCTCCCGCGGTGCCAAGCGGCAGCCCTGCCCGGTATTCGGGGGCGTGCTCGCGCATCAGCTCCCGGTTAGCCACGAATCCGCCCGCCGCGACCACCACACCGCGCCTGGCCCCGATCCTGACCGGTCTCGCGTATTTCCGTTCCAACCGCAGCACCGCGCGTTGCAGCCGCTTGTGCAGCGTGGGCACATACAGCCCCGGCTTCGCCGCGTACCTCGCCAACAGCGCGTGCTGCCACCGCACCGCCGCCGGTGCCGCGGTGAGGCTGGCGCACTCCACCCCCGTGACCCCGCCCGCCGCGTCGGTGACCAACCGCGCGACGCTCGTCTGCGTGCGCACCCGCACCCCGTGAGCGTGCGCTGTGTCGGCCAGCGGACCGAAGAGCATCTTCCCCGAGGTGCCTCGCCCCCTCGCCCGATGGCCTCGGGGCGCGGGCGGTGCCGCATCGCGGAAACCTCCGGCGGACTCGCTTCCCGAGTAGTAGAGGTAATGCCGGTTGCTGGGATATGAGGTTTTGTAATCACACACCGAAGCTTCGAACGGCACCCCGTTCCCCGCCAGCCAGTCGATCATCGCCGGGCTTTGTTCGCAGAACCGCCGCAGCGTTTCCGGCGCGACGGCGTCACCGGCTTCCAGCCGCAGGTAGTCGTACATCGCCTGCGTGCTGTCCCGCACTCCGGCAGCTCGCTGCACCCATGTGCCGCCGCCCGCGTAGACCACGCCACCGGAGAGCACGCTAGCGCCGCCGCCCGCGAAGCGATCGAGCGCCAGCACATCTGCGCCATGCTGCGCGGCTTCGATCGCCGCGCACGCACCTGCGACGCCGAAGCCGACGACGACCACGTCCGCCTCGGCGTCCCACGCCTCTGCCACCGCAGCCTCCCTGTAACAGGTTCCTGTTGTGTTGCCACCCGCATCACAGCACTAATTCCACGGACACCATAGCGCGGCGGGGCGATATTTCTATAACATGTTCCAGTCTCAGGTGATGGAGGTGTGATGAACGCGGCACGATCCGATGAGCCCCAGCCCACGGCGGAGTTCGACGTCATCGTGGTGGGTAGCGGCGCTGCCGGGATGACGGCGGCCATGACGGCTGCGGGACAGGGCCTACGCACGGTGGTGGTCGAGAAGGCGGCCCATTTCGGTGGATCCACCGCGCGCTCCGGTGGCGGGGTGTGGATCCCTGGCAACGAGGCGCTGGCAGCGGCCGGTGTCACCGAGCCACCGGAAGCCGCACGGCGGTATCTGCGGAGCATCATCGGCGACGTGGTACCCGAGGACCGGATCGACACCTTTCTCGAACGCGGTCCGGAGATGCTCTCCTTCGTACTGCGGCACTCACCGCTGCGGCTGCGCTGGGTGCCGAACTATTCCGACTACTACCCCGAGGCGCCGGGCGGCAGGGCAGGGGGGCGGTCGGTGGAACCGAAGCCGTTCAACGGCAAGCGCCTAGGCACGGAGCTGGCGAACCTGGAACCGGACTACGGCAAGGCGCCGCTGAACGTCGTGGTGACGCAGGCCGACTACAAATGGCTGAACCTATTGGCCAGGCACCCGCGCGGCCTGCTGCGGGTGATGGCGGTCGGCGCGCGCTGGCTATTCGCGCTCGTCACCGGCAAGCGACTGCTGGGCCGGGGCCAGGCGCTGGCGGCAGCGCTGCGCGCGGGGCTGCGGCAGGCAGGCGTCCAGGTGTGGCTGAACACGCCGCTGCTGGACTTGCGGGCAACCGACGGGCGGGTGTCCGGAGTCGTTATCGGCCGCGACGGTTCGCCGCAGGTACTGCGTGCCAAGCACGGCGTGATCCTGGCGTGTGGCGGGTTCGAGCACAACGAGCAAATGCGCAAGCAGTATCAGCGCGAACCTATCGGCACCGGTTGGACGGTCGGGGCGAAGGCCAATACCGGCGACGGCATCAGGGCCGGCGAGCGACTCGGTGCGGCGCTAGATCTGATGGATGACGCCTGGTGGGGGCCCTCGGTGCCGCTCACCGGTGGCCCGTGGTTCGCTCTCGCCGAGCGGTCATTGCCAGGCAGCATCATGGTCAACGGTCGTGGCGAGCGGTTCCTCAACGAATCCGCGCCCTACGTCGAAGCGGTGCACGCCATGTACGGCGGCAGGTACGGGCGAGGCGACGGCCCAGGTGAGAACATCCCCACCTGGATCGTCTTCGACCAGCGTTACCGCAACCGGTACATGTTCGCGGGCCTCGGGCCGAGAAAACCGTTTCCAGGCCGCTGGTACAAGGCAGGAGTCGTGGTAAAGGCGAACAGCATTGATGCGCTCGCCGAGCGCATAGAGCTTCCCTCCGACGCCCTCCGCTCAACGGTGGAGCGGTTCAACACCTTCGCCCGTGACGGCCGGGACCTGGATTTCCACCGGGGCGACTCAAAATACGATCACTACTACGGCGATCCCCGCAACCGTCCCAACCCCAGCCTGGCGCCGCTGGAGCGCGCACCGTTCTACGCGGTGAAGATGGTTCCCGGCGATCTTGGCACCAAGGGCGGCCTACGCACCGACGTCAATGGCCGGGTGCTGCGCGAGGACGGCGCCGTGCTTACCGGTTTGTACGCCGCAGGCAATGTCAGCGCCACCGTCATGGGGCACACCTACGCCGGCCCTGGAGCGACAATCGGCCCCGCGATGACCTTCGGCTATATTGCCGCACTGGATATTGCCGAGCACATCGGCACGGCAGCTAACGTACGGACCGACGCAAGCGAGAGGTAGGAAGTAGCGATGCCCATCGACCCCGCGGTCGCCGTCGGCGCCGAACTGGCGGAGCAGCGCTTCGCATGGAGCGCGTCCGATGTGCTGCTGTATCACCTTGCCGTAGGTGCGGGCACGCCACCGACAGACCCACGTGAGCTGCGCTATACCTACGAGCGAGAGCTGCAGGTGCTACCCACGTTCGCCACGGTCGCCGCGACCAACCATACCTACGAGCCGCCCCGGGTATCCTTCCCCGGAGTCGAGATAGACTTGGCGAAAGTGGTACACGGCCGCCAGGAAGTCACGCTCCACCAACCGATCCCGGTATCGGGATCGGCTGTGACGCGCAGCCGGATCGCGGACGTGTACGACAAGGGCAAGGCCGCGGTGATCGTGCAGGAATCACGGACCGTCGGCGCCGATGGCAGTCCATTGTGGAGCGCTAGGTCCTCGATCTTCGCGCGCGGCGAGGGCGGTTTCGGCGGCGAGCGTGGGCCGTCCAGCAAGATCGTGCCACCCGATCGGGCACCGGACGTCGTCGTGGAGTCGCCGGTACTGCCACAGCAGGCGCTGCTCTACCGGCTCTGCGGCGACCGCAACCCGCTGCACGTAGATCCGGAGTTCGCACGTGCCGCAGGCTTTGAGGCGCCGATACTGCATGGCCTGTGCTCCTACGGCATGGTGTGCAAGGCGGTGGTCGACGCGATGCTGGACGGGGTGAGCGCGCGAGTCGCTTCCTTTGCCGCACGGTTCGCGGGCATCGTGTTCCCTGGCGAGACGCTGCGCACGCGGATCTGGGACACCAGCGAAGGACTCGTGCTCACCGCGTGCGCCGTGCAGCGCGACGA
Organism: Sciscionella sp.; assembly: GCA_050700995.1. Lineage (GTDB taxonomy): Bacteria > Actinomycetota > Actinomycetes > Mycobacteriales > Pseudonocardiaceae > JBOHEL01. The sequence goes on from JBOHEL010000102.1 coordinate 7,813, forward strand.
GGCCCCCGTGCTCGCCGACGCGCTGTTAACCGCGCGTTAAGCACGCGGGACACCCGCACCCGGTCGGCCAAACGAGCAAGGCTCCGCCATTCTCGCTCATCCGGCCTCCAGTACCAGACCGCTCGTCGGCACTCCTGTTCCAGCCGTGACCACAACACTGTCCACACCGCGTACCTGGTTCACCGAGCTACCACGGATCTGCCTTACCGCCTCGGCGATCCCGTTCATACCGTGAATGTAGGCCTCGCCGAGCTGTCCGCCATGCGGGTTCAGCGGCAGCCTCCCACCCAGCTCAATACCGCCGTCGGCGATGAACCCGGGAGCTTCTCCCCTGCCGCAGAAACCCAACTCCTCCAACTGCATCAACACGTAGGGTGTGAAGTGGTCGTAGAGCACCGCGACGTCCATATCGGAGGGCCTCCTGCCGGACTGCGCCCACAGTTGCCTCGCGACCACGTTCATCTCAGGCAGCCCGGCGATATCATCTCGATAATAGCTGGTCATGATGTACTGATCCGGTCCACTGCCCTGCGCGGCAGCGGCGATCACAACAGATGGCTTGGCCAGGTCCTTGGCCCGCTCCGCCGAGGTCACCACGACCGCCACGCCGCCGTCGGACTCCTGGCAGCAGTCAAGCAGGTGCAACGGCTCGGCGACCCAGCGCGAGGCCTGGTGCTCGGCCAGCGTGATCGGCTTGCCGTAGAACCAGGCATCGGGGTTTGTCGCCGCGTGTTTGCGGTCGGCCACCGCGACCCGCCCGAAGTCCTCACTGGTGGCCCCGTACTCATGCATGTAACGCCGCGCCGACATCGCCACCGTCGCGGCGGGCGTGCCGATCCCCATCGGATAATGGAAACTGTTGTCCACCCCAGCGGAGGTAGCCTGCGCCGCCGCGGCCGAGGACACCTGGCCGAAGCGTTGCCCGGAACGCTCGTTGAACGCGCGGTAGCAGACGACCACATCGGCAATGCCGGTCGCAATCGCCATCGCAGCCTGCTGCACGGTCGCACAGGCCGCACCGCCGCCGTAATGGACCCGGGAGAAGAACGACAGCTCAGGGATACCGACCTCTCGGGCCACCGCGATCTCGGCGCTGCTATCCATCGTGAACGACACCAGACCGTCGACATCGGATGGTTTCAGGCCCGCGTCGCGCAACGCCGCCAGCACACACTCGGCAGCCAATCGCAACTCACTGCGACCGGACTCCTTGGAGAACTCGGTGGCGCCGATACCGGCGACAGCGGCGACGCCAGACATCCCCCGACTCATGCGACGTCCTTCCCTGGCAGGTCTATCTCCACGGTCCCTGTGACGTGGTCGCCGAGCTTCCCTGCCCCCCGCACCGCGACAGCAACCCTGCCGCTGTCACGTTTCGCTGTGACTGTCCCGGTGAGCACCAGCGTGTCGTACGCGTAACAGGGCACGCCGAGCTTGATCTTCACCGAGCGCACCAGCGCCTCGGGCCCAGCCCAATCCGTCACATAGCGCTGCACGAACCCGGTATCGGTGAGGATGTTGAAAAAGATGTCCGCCGAACCCTTCGCCACCGCGAGGTCTCTGTCGTGATGCACGTCCTGGAAGTCGCGCGTCGCGATCGCGGTACTGATGATCCTGGTCGGCGTCGCCACGATCCGCTGCTCCGGCAAGGTGGCACCGACCGTCACCTCGCCGGCCCGCAACGTCCTCGGCAGCGCCGTCATGACCGCACCCGCCATGCGGGCAACGTCAAATCATCGTCTATCCGGAGGAATACCGCCTGGACGGCGAGGCCGACACTGACCTCGAGCGGATCCACATCGATCAGTTCGCCGAGTACCCGCACTCCTTCGTCCACGGTCACCAGCGCCACCACGAAGGGCAGCTGCTTGCCAGGTACCTGCGGATGGTGGTGCACCACGTAGCTGTAGACCTCGCCGCATCCGCTGGACACCACGAAGTCCGGCGTGCCGTCGCCGCCGTCCGGCGCCATCGCCCTCGGTGGATGAACGATCGTGTCACCCCACCGCTGCAGCCGCAGTTCGCCGAGCGCGCAACCCTGCCAGAAGAAGTCGGTGTCCTTGCTGATCACCGGGCGCAGCACTCCCGCAGCACGGGCGCCTGCCTCGACGATCCGGGCGCCCGGCGCATCTGGTGGCACTTCCTGTTGTGGTGGCCGGAACTTCAGCACCCGGAACAGCATCTCCCCGACCAGATCGTCCCCCACATACCAGCTGTTGCGGGTGGTCACGAACCAGCCCTCACCGAGCCCGGTACGCTTCGGCCCGACCACCCCGTCCAACGTGGTGGTGACCGAAACCCGCTCACCCGCCCGCAGGTAGCGGTGATAGACCTGCTCCGAGTTCGTCGCCACCACCGAGGTGAACCCTTCCGCGTCAAGCGCTTCCAGCATCTGTCCTAGCGGGTCGTCCGGGAAGCGCTGCCCGTGCAAGCCGTTCATCGTCCACACCTGGATCATCGCCGGAGGCGCGACGGTTCCCTGATGAATGCTCGTCGCAGCGAGTTCGCCGTCGCGGTACACCGGGTTGGCGTCCTGGATGGCCTCGACCCAGTTATTGACCATGGGCTGGTTCACGGGGTCCCTGGCAAACCGGGGAGCGCATCGGCCGAGCGCGGTGATCCGCGTCGCCGACCGCCTGATCCTCTCGGTGGCCCCGTCCCCGGCGGGCTGACCCACAGCACTGCTCATCGACACTCCCTCACCGTGGCACCCTCGGCAGTTTCAGGCCGAGCGAACAGATCAGCTCGCGCTGGATCTCGTTCACGCCACCACCGAAGGTGAGCACGAGGTTTCGCTTCGCCTGTATGTCCAGCCAGCTCATCAGTTCGGCCGTATCGGGATCCGCGGGATCACCGTGCCTGGCAACGATCTCCTCCAGCGCGCGCCCGAGTGATTGCACCTTCTCGGAGCCGAACACCTTTGTCGCCGACGCGTCAGCGACCTCGACGGTGCCTGCTTCCGCGGCCGCAGACACCTGCCAGTTCAGCAACTCGTTCACGCGCTCGTTGGCGCGCACAGCGCCCAGCACCCGCCGCACATCGGGCAGTTGCGGCAACGGGGTGCCATCATGGGATTTCCGCACTGCTGCCCATTCGCGCACCCTGTCTAACAGGCCGCCGATCCGTCCGGCGGGCCCCAGCATGACCCGTTCGTGGTTGAGCTGTGTGGTAATGAGCTTCCAGCCTGCGTTCTCCTCGCCGACGAGCATCCCCGAGGGCACCCTGACATCAGAGTAGTAGGTGGCGTTCACATGGTGCGCACCGTCGCAGGTAATGATGGGTGTCCAGGAATACCCTCGGTCGGCGGTATCCACGATCAGGATCGAGATCCCCTTGTGGCGCGGCGCGTCGGCGTCGGTGCGCACGGCGAGCCAGATGTAGTCCGCATCGTGGCCACCGGTGGTGAAGGTTTTCTGCCCGTTGACGATGTACTCCTCGCCAACCCGGCGAGCGCTGGTGCGCAGCGCGGCCAGGTCGGTCCCCGCGTCCGGCTCGGTGTACCCGATCGCGAAATGCACCTCCCCGGCGAGAATGCGCGGCAGGAAGCGGCGCTTCTGCTCCTCGGTGCCGTACTCCTGCAGCGTCGGCCCCACCGTCTGCAGGGTCACCGAAGGCAACTGGATGTCGGCGCGGGATGCCTCGCTGGCGAAGATCTGCTGCTCGGTCTCCCCGAACCCCCTGCCGCCGTACTCCAGCGGCCAGCCGACGCCGAGCCAGCCGTCACGGCCCATGCGGCGCACCACGGCGCGGTATACCTCACCGTGCCGCTCGAAGCGCATCGCCTCACGTTCTTCCGCCGACATCAGCCGCGAGAAGTAGCCGCGTAGCTCATCACGCAGCGCGCGCTGCGACTCGCTCAGCTCGATGAACACCCGGTCACCACTCCTCTCGCACGCCGGTGCCAGCTCCGAGGACGTCGAGCCGGTGCTCCCTGCCGCCCGTGAACCGCACCAGGTCCTTGACCAGCGCGTAGTACCGATGCATCGGGTAGGTCACGTCCACGCCGAGCCCGCCGTGCAGATGATGGCAGGTATGCATGGCGGGCGGCGCCTCCTGTGCGAGCCAGTACGCCGCCACCAGGATGTCGTCGTCGGGGTCACATCCAGCGGCAAGCCGCCAGCATGCCGAGAGCGTGGCCAGGTGCAGCGTCCTAGCGGCGATGTACACGTCGGCAAGCTGCTGTGCCACTGCCTGAAACGCGGCAACTGGCCTGCCGAACTGGTTGCGGCTACCGGCGTGCTCGCTGGTCAGTGCCAGCGCTCCGGCGACCGCGCCGTCTCCCACTGCGCAAGCACCGGCGAGGGCGCATCGGTAAAGCGCCGCCGCCACACCATCGCCCAGCATGCGGCCCGGTGCGATCCACACGGAATCCAGTACCAGCGTGTA
>JBOHEL010000103.1:0-12150 GCA_050700995.1 Sciscionella sp.
CGTCCGGCCCCCGGTCCACTGGTATGGCCGGACCATCGCGGCGGGATCGCCGTCATCATCGTGAGAACCGTCGTACCGGTCGTCGTCGGCGAAAACGTCGGGCTGGAACAGGCGGCGGCGTTCGGCGGCGACCCGCGGCCTTGCGTCCGGCACGATATCCGGTTCCTCGGAAGGCCACGGTGTCTCACCTGCGCGTTCCGCTAACGGACCGTGCTCCGCGTCCCGCGGTGCTGGCGCCGAGAGCTCCGCAGGGGTGTCGGCCCCACGCTTGTGCTTCCGGCGGCGCTTGCGGCCGCTGTCCAGCGTGAATCCATCCAGCACCGTGGCGAACGTGGCTTCGGGCATGTCGCTGGCGGCACCGTGTCTGCTGCCGTCGTCATCAACCTGACCCGCACTGTTGCTCATGGCATCCTCATACCGGCTGGTGCGTCATGGTCCGCTGCGAGCCCCGCAAGTTGGCCCGCAACTCCGGAGTCAACATCTGCCCTACCCGCTCGACCAGCAGCGTCATCTCATAGGCAACCTGCCCGATATCGCAGCTCGGTGCCGCCAGTACCGCCAGGCAGGAACCATCGCTTATGGCCATCAGCATCATCACGCCGCGCTCCATCTCGACCACGGTCTCCCTGACCGCACCGGCTTCGAAACAGCGCGCGGCACCCTGGGTCAGGCTGATCAACCCGGAAGTGACCGCTGCGAGTTGGTCGGCGCGGTCGGTTGGCAACCGCGCCGACGCGGTAAGCAGCAGCCCGTCCGAGGACACCACAACGGCATGGGCCACACCGGGAACCTGCTCCGAGAACTCGGTAACCAACCATCCGAAGCGGTCCTGCTGGGTCTGCTGAGCGATCATCGATTCTCCTCGTAATGTGCGGACGGTGTCTCGCCGGACGGCACGCCGACGGTCTGCCTGCCGTCTCGTATGCCTCGCTGCAAGCTGGCGAGCCTGCTTCGAACGTGCTGCGCATCGCGGGTCGCCGACACCTGCGACGCATCACGGCTTTCGGCAGGCGCGCCGTTGCGTGGCGCGCCGTTGGGTGGCGCGATACTGCCTGGCAGCAATCGAGCTTTCGGGGTCCGCCTCGGCAATCCCGCGGATGTCTGCTCCTCGGGATCGGCATCCGAGACGTCGTGCGCCGCCCGCCAGCCTGCATCGGCCGCGAACTGCCACCGACTGTCGTTGCCCGCGTCCGGCGTCGCCGCCGAGCCGGTGCCTACAGCGTCCGGCTGCTGCTTGGCCTGCGCCGGTCGACGCTGCGGCAGCCCGCTTGGGTGGCTTTCCGCATCGGATGCCGCGGCATCCGATGCGGCCGTGCCCCCCGCAGCTGCGCGCTCCGGGCCCGCCGCAGTCTCCTGCTCCCTGCCGTGGCGCAAGCCGCGCTGGAAGCTGGCCAACCGGTCGCGAACAGACTGCGCATCCCGCGTCGCTGGGACTGCTGGCTCCGCGCCGGTTCCGGGATCCCGCTCCTCGACGGTGCCTGGCAGCAGCCGAGCCCTCGGAGTCCGCTTCGGCAGGCCTGCTTTGGTCCGCTGCTCGGATGTCCTCTCGGACACCTCCTGCGCGGCTTGCCAGCCCGCATCTGCCGCGAACTGCCAGTGCGGCCGCTGGTGGCCGTTGCTGCCCGACCCCTGCACCGCGTCCGCGCGAGCTGCTGGGGCTGTCGGGTCGAACCACGCAGAGATCATCTCGTCGAAGATCGGGGTCTTCTCCGACGCTCCGGGCCGGGCACCGGCAACCGGCTCGGCACCGGTAGCTCCCGCAGGCGTGAACAGGTCGGCCGAGGAGGACGCCGCGGCCGCCAGCGCCTCAGCACCAGGCGATTGCACTGGGATTGCCTGGAACCGGCCCGTCAGCGTTGTCTCGGCTGGGGTATGCGTATCGCCGCGTGCGGCGTCGCTCTCACCGCGCTGGTGGCCATTCGTCCGTGCGGCGCCGAACGGCTTCGCAGGCTCGGGCAGGGTTGGCCCCACCGAGGCGGCACCGATGGCGGGCGGCTGCTCAACACCGCCAGCCTGCGTCGCCGACTGGCCGGTAAAGATCACCAGCTCGCTTGGCACCTCGATGCTTGCTCGCACCCCTGGGATCTCACTACCGCCGTGCAACCGCACGGTCATGCCGTGGCGTTCCGCCAGCCTGCCTACCACGAACAGGCCCATCCGCCTGGACACCGGGACATCCGAGGTGCCACCTGAGGTCAACCGCACGTTGGCCTCGTGCAGGTCCTCTTCGCGCATGCCGATGCCCGCATCGACGATGTCGATCACCAGCCGGCCTTCGGCCATGCACAGCGTGCTCACGGTGACCTGGGTGTCAGGGGCGGAGAATGCGGTCGCGTTGTCCAGCAGTTCGGCCACCAGCCGGACCAGGTCGCCTGCGGCGTAACCGACCACCAGCAGCTGCGGTGGCAGTTGCACCAGCACCCGCTGGTAGTGCTCGATCTCCGATACGGAAGCGCGCAGCAAATCTCCGAGGGCGGTCGGCTGCTGGCTCGAGCCACGCCCTGTGGAGTCGCTGCCCGAAAGCACCATCAGGTTTTCGTTGTTGCGGCGCATCCTGGTGGCGAGGTGGTCGAGCTGGAACAGTGTCGAGAGCTGGTCGGGATCCTCCTCGTCGCGCTCCAGCCGCTCGATCAGCCGGAGTTGCCGTTGTACCAGGCTCTGGCTGCGCCGCGAGAGGTTGACGAACACGTTGCCGTAGTCGCTGCGCATGCTCGCCTGCTCGATCGCCAGCGTGCGGGCCTCGCTGTGCACCGCGTCGAACGCCCTGGCAAGCTGACCGACCTCTTCCTCGGTGTGCACCCCGACCGGGTCAATCTGCCTGACCACCTCGCGACCCGCCCGAATATCGGACACGACTCCTGGTAATTGCCTGGTGGCCACATCGTGCGCTGCGGCGTGCAGCGTGCGGATGGACCGCAGCAACTGCCGAGCGATGACCCACACCGCGGCCGCGGCGATCAGCAGCGCGCAGAACAGCACCACCGCCGCGAGGCCAGCGCCGTCACTCGCGCTCTTCTGCAGTGCCGCGGAGTTACCGCGCATCGTCGCGGCCAGCCCGTCGGCGACCTGCTTCATCCGGCTGGTCACGGCATCGGAACTGGCGTTCCAGTCGGTGACCGTCAAGTTCAGCGGTGTCGAGGACACTTGGGAGAGATGGCGAGCGTCAGTCGCGTTGTTGGCATTCCGCTGCGGCGCCTGAACCGGGGCGTTGTCGATCGCTCGCCGCAGGAAGGTGCCGTACTGGTTGACCTGCGCGCCTGCCACCGTGGTTTGGTAGCGCTGCTGCTCGGGCACGTCGACGAGGGACTGAAAATCGGCAAGGTCAGCGACCCTCCTCGCCTCGTTGTCACGGATGGCCGCGACCTCGCTCGGCAGCATGTGGCCCCTGGTGATGCCGGTGAGCACCAGTGCCTGCTCACCGAACACCTCCTCGGCGGCGCCGTCGAGGTCGTAGAGCGCCATCGACGGCTCCATCACGCTGCGGTCGCCACCGCCGCTCGCCAGCGCCCTGCCCATACCGAGCAGCGCCCTGATCACGTCGGTGTAACCCGCCACAGCGGTATCCGGATCGGACCGCCATGTCGCCCGCATCGAGGTGAGCCTGCCGAGCTGGAAGTTGGCGTCGTTCCAGCGGGCTAGCGATACCGCGTCAAGGTTCGGCGTCGAAGCCACCGCGCCGCGCAGCGCCCGCACCCGGTTGTCCAGTGCGGCGTACTGCCCGCGGTCACCAGGCTTGCTCGAATTCCCTGCCCCCGCCACTGCTGCCGCGTTACGCTCCCGTTGGGCGGCGGCGATCACATCACGCACCATGCCGTTGAGGGCCACCCGCTGATCGAGCACCTCGTACTGGTGCGCGTCGCTGACCTCCTTACTGATCACAACCGCGCCAAGGACCACGACGAAGATCACCGGCACCAGGGTGACCGCGGCGAGCTTCACCGGAAGCCGCCAGTTCCACCACCGCAGCAGCGATCGCCATGGCACCGTTCGCCCGGGGCGGCTGTGCGTGGACCTACCACTCACCGGCCACGTGCCGTTCCGCACTACCACTCACCTCACTGCGGGTCGTTCTGGCCAACCGGGCACTTGCTGTCAACGGGGCTCATGGCCGCCCTCATGTCTCATCGACCATTAGCGGCGCGAGCTTGAACATGGATCGGCATAAATTTGCAAAACAATCGTTCTCACGTACGTCGGGGACCTTCACGCTGCGATGATCCTGGAGCTGCATTATGTGATCACCAGGATGAACATTTGACGATACACCAATCGGGTGATCATGCAGATCGTCGCGTTTGAACCGCACGACCTGGGCTTTTCTCGTTGATCAAGGTGCTTTCGCGGCAACGGCGCCTCCGATCGTGTCAACAAGATCATCAGAGAGCTGCACTCCGCAGCTTCACCACCCGATCGAGTGATGTACCGACCCCGAGGTCCAAGCATCCCGCCAACGAACTATGTTGTCTCAATTGGCTAGCCTCTGCCGCATGACCACAGCACCGTTCCTACGCTCGTCAGTTACCGTATCGCGGGAAATATCGTTACACGTAGCCGAACCTGGTGTGTCGCTCCGTGCACAGTGACCGCTCGGCAGCTACTGGCGTCGTTGCTGCACTCGCCCGTACTGCCCTACACCGGCACCGACGAGGCCCGCCAATTGAGACGCATGCTAGCTTCAGGTAAGCCACGAAGAGTAATGACTACATTCACCACTATGTGTACATTCGTCGCTGCAGTGTAACTAAAATTGCCCCACTTGCCGGTCCAGCGAGGGTCAGAAAACGCCCGTAACCTGCAGTTTCCGCAGATAAAGGAAAGATCACGACGTGCGGTAGCCGGTATTGGGTTTCGCCCGCAGGATGGTTACCATTGCCACCACGGCCGTCCTCCGACACCGGCGGCAGCGCCGGTCACGACCGTGCAGCAAGACCCCTCTGGAGACACCCTTGGCGAACGTGACACCGACCGTGGGCCGATCGCGGCCCGGTGACCAGCCCGCACACTCCCGAGATCGCTTCGGCCCTGCGGAGCGCCCCGACACGAACCCGGCAGGCACCGCAGCGGGCCCCGACTGGAGCGGCGTGGACTACCTCGCCATCTCCGCAAGCGAGGATTTTCGCGATCTGCGCAAGCGGCACCGCAGATTCGTCTTTCCTATGTGCGCGTTATTCTTCTGCTGGTTCATGCTCTACGTGCTACTCGCGGCCTACGCCCACGACTTCATGGGTTACGCGATTGTGGGGCACATTACGGTCGGCCTGGTATTCGGCCTGCTGCAGTTCGCCAGCACGGCCGCCATTACCGTGCTCTACCTGCGCTTCGCCCGAAAAACTATGGATCCCAGGGTCGATGCCATTCGCGAACGTGCGCGAACCGATCAGAGTGAACGTGTTGGAGCTACCCAGATATGACGAACGCCCTTGCCTCGGCGGCCACCGGAAACACCGGCTTGAATATCGGCATCTTCGCGGTATTCGTCGGCATCACACTCGTGATTGTCTACCGGGTCAGCAGCAAGCGGAGCAGCGCGTCGGATTTCTATGCCGCCGGCAGCGCATTCACCGGGCCACAGAACGGAATCGCGCTGGCAGGTGACTACCTGTCCGCAGCGTCGTTTCTGGGGATCGCGGGGGCGATCGCGATCAACGGTTACGACGGCTTCCTCTACTCGATCGGTTTCCTCGTGGCCTGGCTGGTCAGCCTGCTGCTGGTGGCGGAACTGCTGCGCAACACCGGACGCTTCACGATGGGGGATGTACTCAGCTTCCGCATGCGGCAACGCCCGGTCAGGGCCGCCGCCGCCACCTCGACGCTGGTCATCTCGCTGTTTTACATGCTGGCCCAGATGGCCGGTGCGGGCGCGTTGATCGCGCTGCTGCTCAACGTGCAGTCCAAGACGGGCCAGGCGCTGGTCATCGTCGTCGTTGGACTTGTCATGATCTTCTACGTGCTGGTGGGCGGCATGAAAGGCACCACATGGGTGCAGATCATCAAGGCCAGCCTGCTACTCATCAGCGTGGTGCTGATCACCGTCTTCCTGATCGGCAAGTTCGGGTTCAGCTTCTCCTCCCTGCTGACCAAGGCCGCTGACAACAATTCATTCGGCGCGAAGATCCTCGGCCCTGGCGCCAAATACGGCAAGAGTGGTACGTCAGAACTGGACTTCATCTCGCTGTCGTTGGCGCTGGTGCTCGGCGTCGCCGGGTTGCCACACGTGTTGATGCGCTTCTACACGGTGCCCAACGCAAAAGAGGCACGCCGCTCGGTGTCCTGGGCGACCTGGGCTGTGATGATCTTCTACTTGTCGACGCTCGTGCTCGGATACGCGGCATCGGCGCTAGTTGGATCCAAGACCATCGAAGCGGCACCCGGTGGCGAGAATTCGGCGGCGCCACTGCTGGCATACCACATTGGCGGCACCGTGCTGCTTGGGATCGTATCCGCGATCGCCTTCGCGACGATCCTCGCGGTCGTTGCGGGTCTCACGCTCACCGCCTCAGCGTCCTTCGCCCACGATGTGTACGCGAACATCCTGCACAAGGACAAGACCGACCCGCATGACGAGGTAAGGGTCGCACGCATCACCGCCGTGGTCATCGGTGTGCTGGCGGTCGTCGGCGGAGTGCTCGCCAACGGCCAGAACGTGGCGTTCCTGGTGGCACTGGCGTTCGCCTTCGCAGCATCGGCGAACCTCTCGACCCTCCTGCTATCGCTGTTCTGGAAACGGTTCAACACCAGTGGCACCTTGTGGGGAATCTACAGCGGGCTCATCTCCTGCTTGGTTCTGGTGATCTTCTCCCCTGTGGTGTCGGGCACCCCGACCTCGATCTTCTCAGGTGTCGACTTCCACTGGTTCCCGTTGAGCAATCCCGGCATCGTCTCCATCCCGATCTCCTTCGCCTGTGCCTTCCTCGGCACCGTGCTGAGTAGGGAGCCCGCCGACGAGCAGCGGCAGGCGGAGATGGAGGTCCGTTCCCTGACCGGTATCGGTAGCTGAGCGGCACGGGAACATATAGCCACATTCCCCACCCCGGGACATGCCTAGCGGAACGCCGGGAACAGCTCAAGGTCGGCGCCGAACCTGCGGTCGAGGGCGGCAGCGGTCGCCTCGGAGTACCCTGCGACGTCGCCAACATCGAGTCGAGTGGCTTCATCTGCCAGCTCGCACCACCGCGCCGCGAGCGCCACCCCTCGGCGTGGCGAAGGGTGGGCAGGATCGATGGGGCTGTCCTCCTCGTCGGCACGCGGCAATAGCCACCACGTGGACAACCACACCCAGAACAACCGCGCATCCAGCAGCTGCACATCCAGCTGGTCGTCATCGGCCAGGTCGGGCCAGGCACCGACCACCTCCGCGCGCCACACCGCCAGCATCGCGGCGCTCATACCGTCGGGCAGTGCGAACGAGCACCAGCAACTGGGGAACGGCACCAGGAGGTAGCCGACATCCAGCAGCGCCTCGCGCACGCAGCCACCCTCGAAATCCAGGAACCGCGCCCCGACATCGGCGATCAGGTTGTTGTCTGGGCACACGTCCGCCGGGCTGTACGCGCGGTGGCGCCCACCGCTGAGCAAGCCTGCGGCGCGTTCGACAAACTGCGATGTCGCCGCGGTTTCGCGCACGCCCAGCGTCCGCTCCAGCAGGGCCGGCAACTCCCGCGCCGAGTCCACGGCCGTGCTCAGCATCGATTGCTCGTCTGCGCTGTGGTGCTGGCGGCGCATCAGCGCATCGAAGTCGGCTTCCCTTCCCGCGGTCGTGGCATGCAACCGCCCAAGCGCACGCGCCCAGCCAAGCAGCGCCTGCTCGGCAGCCCGCGCATCCCCGCCGAGCAACTTGTCCTCGAGAGTCGGCGCGGCGCCGAGATCCTCCAGCACCAGTACCTGCTCATCGCCGCCGTGGGCATACAGCTCGGCACTCACCCTGTCTTCCTCGGCGAGCGCGTTGAACAGCTGGTAGCTGCCCGCCTCCCTGGCGAAACCCGCATTACCGCCGCCGGGGTACCGCTTGACCACCAGCGTCCGAGGCAGCGAGTACGGGCTGGACGCCACCCTGACCCTGACCACCGTAGCGTCGCCGCCGCCGCCGAGATCCTCCGGCTCGCCGAGCGTGATCCTCGCGCCGAAACGCCGACTGAGCACCTGCTCGGCAGCGGACACCGCGGCTCCGACCGCCGGCGGATGTGCATCACCGATGTCCCAGGGGCCAGCGGGGGTATCCAGGCTCATCCGTTCCGACCTTACTCGTTCCGTAGCGCACGCGGCGGCACCGTTGTCGTACTGTAGTCACCTGATGACTTATCGTGCCAAGGCGAGGTCACTCCGGGCTCAGCGGCCGAGCCGTGTCGACCGTGGTGCGCCCGCGCCGAATCATCAGCAGCACCGTGCCCGCCAGCACGATGCCCACAAGGTTCACGAACAGCTGCAGCACGGCACCCCCGCAGAGCGACCACTTGCCCGCTACCGCGGCGATCACCGCGAACCCGGCCGCAGGCACGGTAGTCACCGAGATGAACACCCCGACAAGTACCGCGGACTTCGCCGAGGTCAGCGACAACATCCCGGCGGCGCCTGCCAGCAACGCCACGATGATCGAGAACGCGCCTGGCCGGTAGATGAACGCGACCTCGTGCAGGTTGCTCAGCGAGGACGGCTCGAACAACCCGCACCAGTGCGCGATCAACGCCGCCGCCGCGGTGACCAACATCGCGACCGGGAATCCGACACCCAGCGCAAGGCAGGCACGCCGTGCCAGGTCCCAACGTCGCCGCACCAGCGAGACCGCCAGCGCCGCCAGCGGCCCGAACTCCGGCCCCACCACCATCGCACCGACGATCGTGATCGCCGAGTCCGTGATGACGCCGACCGCGGCGAGCAGGCAGGCGATGGTCAGGAAGGCCAGGAACGTGCCATTGAGCCTGGACTCCTCGCCGGTGCGTGCCAGCAACTCGTCCCACACCACGGCATCGGCAGGATCCCCTGGCGCGGCCTGCTGCGCGGCATCCGCCGCATCGGAGAGCACGGCGTCAATGTCGACCAGCGTGATGCCGCCTTCGTGGTCAAGCCCGAGACTGGTCAGCCCCCGAAGTACCTGCTGCGTCGCTTCCCTGGCGACATCGGCCTCGACCATATCGGCTTCCGGCCACACCCCGGCGCCGCGCGACACGGTGATATGAGCGGCGCCGCGCTCCGCATGCAGCACTCGCAGCGCGGCATCCGTCCGATCGGTGGGGCACAGCGCCCTCAGATGCAACACGACGGTGTGATCAACGGCCCGGTGTGGCGGGCTTGGCGTCGACGCCTGCTTCCTTGCGCTGCGCCGCAGTGATCTGCGCCGGTGCGCCGGTCAACGGGTCGAACCCGCCGCCGGACTTCGGGAACGCGATCACCTCACGCAGCGAGCTCTCACCAGCGAGCAGCATCACGATCCGATCCCAGCCGAGCGCGATCCCGCCGTGCGGGGGTGGGCCGAAGGCGAAAGCGTCGAGCAAGAAGCCGAACTTCTCCCTCGCCTGTTCGTCATTGATACCGAGCAGCTCGAACACCCGCCGCTGCACATCGGGGCGATGGATACGGATCGACCCGCCGCCGATCTCGTTGCCGTTGCAGACAATGTCGTAGGCATAAGCCAGCGCCTTGTCCGGCGCCTGCTCGAACGTGTCAACCCAGTCCGCGTTCGGCGAGGTGAAGGGGTGGTGCACCGCGGTCCACCGCCCACTGCCTGCCGCCACGTCGTCGCTCTTCTCCGCCAGCTCGAACATCGGCGCGTCCACGATCCAGACGAAGGACCACGCCGAGGTGTCGATCAACTCCTTGCGATGTGCGATCTCCAGGCGCGCGGCGCCAAGCAGCGCGCGAGCGTCGGACGGGTCGCCCGCGGCGAAGAACACGCAGTCGCCGGGGGCCGCTCCCACCACCTCGGCCAGCCCTGCCCGTTCTGCCTCCGAAAGGTTCTTGGCGACCGGCCCGCCGAGCGTGCCGTCCTCGCCGACGAGCACGTAAGCCAGGCCCTTGTGCCCGCGCTGTTTCGCCCAGTCCTGCCAGGCGTCGAGCTGCCGCCGCGGCAGGTCCGCGCCACCAGGCATCACCACAGCACCGACGTAGGCGGCCTGGAACACGCGGAAGGGTGTTTGCGCGAAATACTCGGTGAGCTCGGTCAGCTCAAGGCCGAACCTCAGGTCCGGCTTGTCGGTGCCGTATCTCGCCATGGCGTCCGCGTAAGTCATCCGAGGGATCGGGAGCGCGACCTCGTGGCCTGCCACCTCCCGCCACAGCGCGGCCACGATCCGCTCGCCGAGCGCTATCACGTCGTCCTGCTCGACGAAGCTCATCTCGATGTCGAGCTGGGTGAACTCCGGTTGGCGGTCAGCGCGGAAATCCTCGTCCCGGTAGCACCGCGCGAGTTGGTAGTAACGCTCGATCCCGCCGACCATGAGCAACTGCTTGAACAGCTGCGGCGACTGCGGCAACGCGTACCAGGCCCCTGGCTGCAGCCGGGCCGGCACCAGGAAGTCGCGTGCACCCTCCGGTGTCGACCGCGTCAATGTCGGCGTCTCCACCTCGACGAACTCGTGCTCGTGCAGGACAGTGCGGGCGATACGGTTGATCTCGCTGCGCATCCGCATCGCCGAGGCGGGGCCAGCACGCCGCAGGTCGAGGTAGCGGTACCGCAGGCGGATCTCCTCGCCGACCTCGAGGTGTTCGTCGAGCTGGAAGGGCAGCGGCGCGGACTCCGCAAGCACCTCGAACTCGGTGACGGTGACTTCGACCGCACCGGTCGGGATCTCCGAGTTCTCGTTACCGTCTGGCCGGATCTCCACGATGCCGGCCACCCGCAGGCAGTACTCCGCGCGCAACCGGTGAGCACGCTCGGCCATCTCACCTTCCCGGAACACCACCTGCGCGGTGCCAGTGGAATCCCGCAGATCGATGAAGATCACCCCGCCGTGATCCCGGCGGCGGCCCACCCAACCGGTCAGGGTGACGGAAGCTCCGGCGTGCTCGGCTCGGAGCGTCCCTGCTTGGTGGGTGCGCATCACGGGTACTGCTCTCCTTATGGGTAGGTGCTGCTGCCTGTGAAGGCTATCCGGCGAGGCCAGCGGGTTTACCCACGCCCCGTACCTGCTGAAAGTGGCTCTTGTGTCGATGAGCGTGCTGAGAGTGGCTTTCGTTCCCCTCTATGGAACAAGAGCCACTTTCAGCAACGCTACAACAGGGAGAGCTGCTCGCACGGTGCCCGCCGCTGCGCAGGACCTTCGTCACTGCCGCGGAAGTTGTCGGCGAGGTCGCGGATCAGGCCATGCCGGCGGGCGGACTGCCTGACCCTGGCCACCACCTGCTGCTGGTAACCGCGCGGCGCATAGCTGCCACCGTGGTAGAGCTCCCGGTACCTCGGCACGAGGGCCGGGTGCTGCTCGGCGAGCCACCGCCCGTACCACTCACGGGCGCCGGGCCGCAGATGCAGCACCAGCGGCGTCACGCTGCGCGCGCCCGCGGCCGCGATCGCGGTCACCGTCCGCTCGATCTGCTCCTCAGAGTCGGTGAGACCGGGCAGAATCGGCGCCATCAACACCGAGCATCCGAGCCCGAGATCGGCAAAGCGCCGCACCACGTCGAGGCGCCGCTGCGGCCGCGGGGTGCCGGGTTCAACGGAACGCCACAAGTGGTCGTCCACGAAGCCGACCGACACAGCGAGGCTCACGCTGGTATCCCGCGCCGCCTCCGCGATCAGCTCTGAGTCCCGCAGAATCAGGCTGCCCTTGGTGAGGATCGAGAAGGGATTGGCATGATCCCGTAGCGCGGAAAGTATCGGAGGCATCAGCCGGTAGCGCCCTTCGGCACGCTGGTAGGGATCGGTGTTGGTGCCCATGGCGATCGGCTCACCGCACCACCGGGGACTGGACAGCTCGCGGCGCAGCAACTCCCCCGCGTTCACCTTCACCATGATCTTCGTGTCGAAGTCCCTGCCGGAGTCCAGGTCGAGGTACTCGTGGGTGCGCCTGGCGAAGCAGTACCGACAGGCATGCGAGCAGCCGCGGTAGGGGTTGACGGTCCACCGGAACGGGACCCGCGACGCGCCGGGCACCCGGCTGATAATTGACTTGGCCCGAATCTCCACCGCGATCGGCTCCGCGCCCTCACCCGACTCGATAG
>JBOHEL010000104.1:0-12078 GCA_050700995.1 Sciscionella sp.
GCTCGCGAGAGCTGGCCAGCACCGGTGTGTGGGCGCGACGGCCATTCGCGCTCGGCATCGGCCTGGTGGTGCTCGGCGGCTTCCTATTGGTCCTGCAGCGCAGGCGCGCGCGTCGAGTACACCATCGGCGCCGGTGATCGGCGAGTGCGCAGGGCCGAGACTCCGAGGTCAGCCTCGGCACGGTATGTCCTGCGGTGTGGTCACCTTAGGCTGGCTGCATGCCCGAGACACATCAACTCCGCCGCGACCGGCTACGCGCCGCACTCGCCGAGCGGGAGATGGACGCACTGCTCGTTGTCGACCTGGTCAATATCCGCTATCTGACCGGTTTCACCGGCTCGAACGCGGTCTTGCTCGCACACGCGGCAGGCGAGCGGCGCTCGGTGTTCGGCACCGACGGCCGTTATGACTCCCAGTCGGCAGCCGAGGTACCGGATCTGCAGCGGGTCATCGGGCGTCGCAGCGTGCCCGCGATGGCGGAACAGGCCGCGAAAGCGCATTGCCTCCGGGTCGGCTTCGAGAGCCAGCACGTCACCGTCGACGGGCTGGAGGTGATCACGACGGCTGGCAAGGGTGTCCGGTGGGAGCGGGCGCCCGGCATGGTGGAGCGGCTGCGTGAGGTGAAGGACGACGGCGAGATCGAGTCGCTGCGGATGGCTTGCGCTGCCGCCGACCGCGCGCTGGCCTCGCTCATCGCGGACGGCGGGTTGCGCGCTGGGCGCACCGAACTGCGAATCGCTCGTGAGCTGGACGAGCGGATGCGGCAGGAGGGCGCCGATGGGCCGGGCTTCGAGACGATTGTCGCGGCCGGGGTGCATTCCGCGATCCCGCACCACAGCCCGACGGATACCCCGCTGTTGGCAGGCGACTTCGTGAAGATGGACTTCGGCGCGGAGGTGGATGGTTACCACTCCGATATGACCCGCACAGTGGTGCTCGGTCCTCCTGCGGACTGGCAGCGGGAGGTCTACCAGCTCGTGGTGGCCGCGCAGGCAGTGGGTCGGGATGCTCTCGCGGTCGGCGCGATCACCGGGGATGTCGACGCGGCGGCGCGTGCGGTCATCGATGCGGCGGGTTACGGCGAACGGTTCGTCCATGGCCTGGGGCACGGCGTCGGACTGCGGATCCACGAGGCTCCAAGCCTGGGCAGAGAAGCTGCCGGTACACTGGCCGCTGGCATGGCGGTCACCGTCGAGCCTGGGGTTTACCTCGCCGAGCGTGGGGGAGTCCGCATCGAGGACACCCTCGTCGTGCGTGAGGGTCCCGCCGAGTTACTCACCATGACCAGCAAGGATCTTGTCGTCGTATAGCGAGCGGCGGCCCGCAAACCACGAGGAGACAATACCGCAGTGGCGACCACCAACGACCTCAAGAACGGCATCGTGCTCAATATGGAGGGCCAGCTTTGGGCCGTGGTCTCCTTTCAGCACGTCAAGCCGGGCAAGGGCGGTGCGTTCGTGCGCACCACACTGAAGAACGTGCTGTCCGGCAAGGTGGTCGACAAGACCTTCAACGCCGGTACCAAGGTGGAGACCGCGACCGTCGATCGCAGGGAGATGACCTACCTCTACAACGACGGCACCGATTACGTGTTCATGGACGGCGACACCTACGACCAGATTCCGGTGCCGCCGCAGGTCGTAGGGGATGCGGCCAAGTACCTGCTTGACAACAGCACCGCAACTGTGGCCAGCCATGAGGGCGCCCCGCTCTACTTGGAGATGCCTGCCTCGGTCGAGTTGGTCATCCAACACACCGACCCTGGACTGCAGGGCGACCGTTCCACCGGCGGCACCAAGCCCGCCACGTTGGAGACCGGCGCTGAGGTGCAGGTCCCGCTGTTCGTCTCCACCGGTGAGAAGATCAAGGTCGATACCCGGGACGGCCGTTACCTTGGCCGTGTGAACAATTGAGTGCACGCAGCAAAGCCCGCAAGCGCGCCGTCGACATCCTTTTCGAGGCCGACGCGCGTGCAGTCGACGCGGTGACCCTGCTCGCCGAGCGGGTCGGCTCAACTGACGTGCCACCGGTGAGCGACTACACAATCACTCTGGTGGAGGGCGTGACAGCGCACCGGGCCCGCATCGATGAGCTGCTGGCCGAGCACTCCGAAGGCTGGACGCCGCAACGGATGCCCGCTGTGGACCGGGCGGTGTTGCGGCTGGGGATCTACGAACTGCTCTGGGCGGCCGACGTGCCGGACCCGGTCGCCATCGACGAGGCCATCGAACTCGCCAAGGCACTGTCCACCGACGACTCGCCGCGCTTCATCAACGGCGTGCTCGGCAAGATCGCGGTCATCGCCGATGCGCTCCGCGCCGTCCTCTGACTCGTGAGCACTTTCGGGTGTCCCGGCGCACCGGAATGTGCTCACGGAGGTGTCGAGTCACTCCTCCTTGGCGGGGCGGGCTTCTGGGGGGAGTACACCCCAGTCGATCAGCCGCTCGGTGAGCTCACCTGGCGCCATGTCGTAGATGATCGCCAGTGACCGCAGGTCCTCGGTGCGGATGGAGAGGACCTTGCCGTTGTAGTCGCCACGCTGGCTCTGGATGGTTGCCGCATAGCGGGCGAGCGGCCCGACCTTCTCGGCAGGCAACTGCTGCAGGCGCTCCAGGTTGATGACGATCTTGGTGGCAGGCTCCGCGCCAGAAGGAACTCTGCCATCCGGCAGCAGCTCCGCTACCGGAACGCCGTAGAAGTCGGCGAGCTCGGCGAGTTTCTGCACCGTCACGGCTCGGTCACCGCGCTCGTAAGACCCGACAACGACTGCCTTCCAGCGGCCGCCCGACTTCTGCTCGACGCCGTGCAGTGATAGTCCCTGCTGCTGGCGGATGCCGCGGAGCTTGGCCCCTAGTGCCTTAGCGTAGTCGCCCATGTGGCGGTTCTCCGTTCGTTCGCCCCACCAGCCGCCATGGAAGCGGCGCGGGGAAGTCGCGCTCAATACGCAGAGTAATCCTCGCTCCTGAGTGTCACCAGGTCAAGCCAGAACGCAAGGTTCTGCTCACAGTTTCGTTAGACCACCCGGATGACGGAACGTTCGCGCCCCGCTGGTACCGTCACCGTTGGCTACGGATGCGTTCAACTGTTCGAGCATCCGCAGTGTTTGTAAAACTGACGTCCTTTAACGACCCGTCCGGTGAGGCGGGGAAGGGGGTCCACCGTGGTGCCGCAACAACACGGCGCGGCGGGTGTCGCAGGGGAGCGCGAGTTGCTCTCGGCGGCCGACGTCGCGCGCACCATCGCGAGGATGGCGCACCAGGTCATCGAGAAGACCGCGCTCGATCCGGCTCTCGCCGACGCTGTTGTCCTGCTGGGTATTCCACGTCGTGGCGGCCCGCTCGCGGCCAGGCTGGCCGCCAACATCTCGGCGTTCTCCTCCTGCAAGGTCGGCGTCGGCGCGCTGGATGTCACCTTGTATCGCGACGACCTGCGACGGCGCCCGAACCGCCCGCTTGAGCCGAGCACCCTGCCGAGCGGCGGTATCGACGACAAGCTCGTGATCCTGGTCGACGATGTGCTCTATTCCGGGCGGACCGTTCGTGCCGCGCTCGACGCCCTGCGGGACGCCGGAAGGCCACGCGCCGTGCAGCTCGCCGTGCTGGTGGACCGGGGGCATCGGGAGCTGCCGATCAGGGCGGATTACGTGGGCAAGAACGTCCCGACCGCCCGCGAGGAGGAAGTGGCCGTCCTGGTGTCTGAAGTGGACGGTGTGGACGGGGTCCTGCTGCGACAGGAGGCCACATGATCGACAATGGCGGAGCACAGGGAGCCGGCTGGTGAAGCATCTGCTTTCGGCTGGGGATTTGGACGCTGATCAGGCGCTGGCGGTGCTGGACACCGCGGACGAGCTCAAGCGCACGCTGCTGCACCGTGAGGTGCGCAAGCTGCCGACGTTGCGTGGCCGCACCGTGGTGACGATGTTCTACGAGAACTCCACCCGCACCAGGGTGTCATTCGAGGTCGCAGGGAAGTGGATGAGCGCCGATGTGATCAACGTGTCGGCGGCAGGCTCCTCGGTCGGCAAGGGTGAGTCGCTGCGGGACACCGCGCTGACGCTCGCCGCAGCAGGAGCCGACTGTGTGATCGTGAGGCACCCGGCGTCCGGCGCTGCGCACCGCCTCGCTGGGTGGCTCGCCGATGCGGGGACCTCCGTGGTGAACGCCGGTGACGGTATGCACGAGCACCCCACGCAGGCGCTGCTGGACGCGGCGACACTGCGGGAGCGGCTCGGGGCACTGGCGGGCCGTCGCATCGCCGTCGTCGGTGACGTGCTGCATTCGCGGGTAGCGCGCTCGAATGTGCGGCTGCTCAGGACATTGGGTGCCGAATTGGTGCTCGTCGCGCCGCCCACATTGCTACCTCTCGGCGCCGACGCATGGCCGGGTGTGACGGTGTCGCACCATCTTGATGCTGAGCTGCCCGCGCTGGATGCAGTGATGATGCTCCGGGTGCAGGCGGAGCGGATGAAGGGAAATTATTACCCGAACTCACGCGAGTACTCGATCGGCTACGGGCTCTCCGAGGCGCGGTTGGCGTTGTTGCCGGAGCACGCGGTGGTGCTGCACCCTGGCCCGATGCTGCGCGGTATGGAGATCGCGTCCGTGGTAGCCGATTCGCCGCGCGCGGCGATCACCGAGCAGGTGCGCAACGGTGTGCACGTGCGGATGGCGGTGCTCTATCACCTGCTCGCGGCCAAGGAAGGGGACGTGACGTGAAGCCGTTGCTGATCAAGGGCGCCCGCCTCTACGGCGAGGGCGCAGCCCGGGATCTGCTTCTCCGCGACGGTGTGATCGCCGAGATAGGAGACCATCTGGACGCGACGGGAGCACGACAGCTCGACGCCGGTGGCATGATCGCCCTGCCAGGTTTCGTTGACCTGCACACTCACTTGCGGGAACCGGGTAGGGAGGACACCGAGACCATCGCAAGCGGTTGTGCGGCGGCCGCGCGCGGTGGCTATACGGCGGTGTTCGCGATGGCAAACACCGACCCGGTGGCCGACAACGCCGTCGTGGTCGAACACGTGTGGCGTCGGGGCCGCGAGGTGGGACTGGCCGACGTGTTCCCGGTCGGGGCGGTGACCGTCGGGCTGGCAGGCGAGCGACTCGCTGAGCTCGCCGGGATGGCGAACTCACCGGCCGCGGTGCGGATGTTCTCGGACGACGGGCACTGCGTCTGCGATCCGCTGATGATGCGGCGCGCGCTGGAGTACACGAAGGCACTCGGCGCGGTGGTTGCCCAGCACGCGGAGGATCCTCGGCTCACCGAGGGCGCGCAGGCACACGAAGGGCAGCGCGCGGCCGAGCTCGGGCTGGCTGGCTGGCCTGCGGCCGCCGAGGAATCGATCGTGGCTCGGGACTGCCTGCTCGCCGAGCAGGTCGCGGGCCGCGTGCACATCTGCCATGTCTCCAGCGGCGGCACCGCGGATATCGTGCAATGGGCGAAGCGGCGCGGCGTGTCGGTGACCGCCGAGGTGACGCCGCATCACCTGCTGCTGACCGATGAACGGCTGGCCACTTTCGACCCGGTCAACAAGGTCAACCCGCCGCTGCGGACCGGCAAGGACACCGAGCGGCTGCGTGCCGCGCTCGCCGAGGGCGTCATCGACTGCGTCGCGACCGATCACGCCCCGCACGCTGTGCAGGACAAGGACTGCGAGTGGGCGGCGGCGCGTCCTGGCATGCTAGGGCTGCAGACCGCGCTCTCGATCGTGGTGCACACCATGGTCCACAGTGGCCTGCTGGACTGGCGCGGGGTGGCCAGGGTGCTCTCCGAGCGGCCCTCGGAGATCGCGGGCCTGCCCGATCATGGGCGACCGCTCGCCGAGGGTGAACCAGCCAACCTGGTGTTGGTCGACCCGGAGGCGAGCTGGACGGTGCGTGGCGATGAACTGGCGAGCATCGCGGGAAATACCCCGTTCGAGGGCATGAAACTGCCCGCGACGGTGATCGCCACGCTGTTGCGCGGGCGGCTGACCGCCGGCGGCGACGCGTGATCGCCTGGATCGCGCTGCTGGTGTCGCTGCTCATCGTGCTGGTGGCCGCGGCGGTGGGTATGCGGCGGGGCTGGCGCAACCGTGCGCGGCGGCAGGCCGCGCTGCTTCCGGCGTTCCCGGAAGCGCCTGCTGATGCGGCGCGAGCCGAGCCGCTGCTGCCACCCATGCATGGCGTGTACGTGAGCACGGCCAGTGCCGCGGACTGGCAGGACCGGATCGCGGTTGGCGATATCGGGTTCCGTGCCGCCGCGACGCTGCGGCTCTCGGCACTGGGGTTGCTTGTCGAGCGGACGGGTGCGAGTCCACTGTGGATCGCGGCGGGCGCGATACGTGGCGCCCGCACCGCGAGCGCCCTGGCAGGGAAGGTGATGGGCAACGACGGCCTGCTCGTGGTGCGATGGCGTCTTGCCGCCGACGCAGACGGCGGCGCTGAGCACGAACTGGACACCGGCTTTCGCGGTGACGACAGGAATTCCTACCCCGACTGGGTGGCCACGATTCGTGGGCTCGCGGGCAGTGATCCTCGGTGCAGCGACCGGCATGACGACCGAGACGGAGTGAAGGGAGGCGGCAGCCGATGAGCACAGTGATTCCGGCGGCGCTGGTACTGGAGGACGGTGCCGTCTTCCCCGGTGAGGCCTATGGGGCGGTGGGGGACACCGTGGGAGAGGTGGTGTTCTGCACCGCGATGACCGGCTATCAGGAGACGCTGACCGATCCGTCCTACCACCGCCAGATCGTGGTCGCCACGGCGCCGCAGATCGGTAACACCGGTTGGAACGATGAGGACAGCGAGTCGGAGAAGATCCAGGTCGCCGGATACGTGGTGCGTGACCCCTCGCCCCGCCCGTCGAGCTGGCGCGCGCTGCGCTCGCTACCGGATGAGCTGGCCGCGCAGGGCGTGGTGGGCATCGCCGGGGTCGACACCCGTGCGCTGACCCGTCGCATCAGGGAACGCGGCGCCATGCGGGCAGGGGTTTTCTCCGGCGACGCGGCGGCCGACGTCGCGGCGATGCGGGCTCGGGTAGCTGCGACGCCACCGATGGCAGGCGCGGACCTGGCAGGCGCGGTGACCACGCCTGCGCGGTATGTGGTGCCCGCCGAAGGCGAACTGCGGTTCCGGGTCGCCGCGCTCGACCTCGGTATCAAGTTCAACACGCCGAGGATGATGGCGGCGCGCGGTATCGAAACTCATGTGCTGCCGTGCTCGGCAACGCTGGAGGACATCCTGGCGGTGGCACCGGACGGGGTGTTCCTGTCCAACGGGCCCGGTGACCCTGCGACCCAGGCGCACGCCGTCGAGTTGACCAGGTCGGTGCTGGCGCGGCGCATCCCGCTGTTCGGCATCTGCTTCGGCAACCAGATTTTGGGCCGCGCGCTGGGGCTCGGTACCTACAAGCTGACCTACGGGCATCGCGGTATCAACGTTCCGGTGATCGACACCGCGACCGGCAGGGTGTCGATCACCGCACAGAACCACGGTTTCGCGCTGGAAGGTGAACCTGGCGAGCGGTTCGACACCGAGTTCGGTGCCGCGGTGGTCTCGCACTACTGCCCCAATGACGGCACTGTGGAGGGGCTGCGCTGCGCGGACGTGCCCGCATTCTCGGTGCAGTACCACCCGGAGGCCGCGGCAGGCCCGCACGACGCCGCAGGCCTGTTCGAGGAGTTCACCACGTTAATGAGCGGGGATCGCTAATGCCGAAGAGAACTGATATCTCCCACGTTCTCGTGATCGGCTCTGGGCCGATCGTTATCGGGCAGGCGTGCGAGTTCGACTACTCAGGTACGCAGGCGTGTCGGGTGTTGCGCGAGGACGGACTGCGGGTGTCGCTTGTGAACTCCAACCCGGCGACGATCATGACAGACCCGGAGTTCGCGGACGCCACCTATATCGAGCCGATCACTCCGGAGTTCGTGGAGAAGGTGATCGCGGCGGAGCGGCCGGACGCGGTGCTGGCCACGCTCGGCGGGCAGACCGCGCTGAACACCGCGGTCGCACTGCATGATCTCGGCGTGCTCAAGAAGTACGGGGTCGAGCTTATCGGTGCGGATATCGACGCGATCCAGCGCGGTGAGGACCGGCAGAAGTTCAAGGACATCGTGCGGGCGGTCGGCGCCGAGGTGCCGAGCAGTGCGGTCTGCCGTTCCATGGCCGAGGTACATGACTGTGTGGCCGATCTCGGGTTGCCGGTGGTGATCCGGCCATCGTTCACGATGGGCGGGCTCGGCTCCGGGATGGCGCACACCGAGGCGGACCTGGAGCGGATGGCTGCCGCCGGGCTCACCGAGTCGCCGACGCACGAGGTGCTCATCGAGCAGAGCGTGCTCGGCTGGAAGGAGTACGAGCTGGAGTTGATGCGCGACAAGCACGACAACGTCGTGGTCATCTGCTCCATCGAGAACATCGACCCGATGGGCGTGCACACCGGCGACTCGGTGACGGTGGCTCCCGCGATGACGCTGACCGACCGCGAGTACCAGCACATGCGCGATGTCGGCATCGACGTGTTGCGCGAGGTCGGCGTGGACACCGGCGGCTGCAACATCCAGTTCGCCATCCACCCGGAGACCGGCCGCATGGTCGTGATCGAAATGAATCCCAGGGTCTCCCGCTCCAGCGCGCTGGCGTCGAAGGCTACCGGGTTCCCGATCGCCAAGATCGCGGCGAAGCTCGCCATCGGCTATACGCTTGACGAGATCCGCAATGACATCACCGGTGAGACGCCTGCCTCCTTCGAGCCCACGCTGGACTACGTGGTGGTCAAGGTGCCGCGTTTCGCCTTCGAGAAGTTCCCCGGCGCCGATGCGACGCTGACCACCACCATGAAAAGTGTCGGCGAGGCGATGTCGATCGGCAGGAACTTCTCCGAGGCGCTCGGCAAGGCGCTGCGTTCCGCGGAGACCACAGCGTCCGGATTCTGGACTCGCGCCGACCCCGAGGGCGCCACCGCGGAGTCCTGCCTCGGGCAGCTGCGCACCGCCCACGACGGCAGGCTCTATACCGTGGAACGGGCGCTGCGGCTGGGCGCGTCGGTGGCGCAGGTACACGAGGCGTGCGGCATCGACCAGTGGTTCCTAGACCAGATCGCCTCCCTTGTCGAGTTGCGCCGCGAGATCGAGGACGCGCCGGTGCTGGAGGGCGTGCTGCTGCGGCGTGCCAAGCGCGCGGGCGTGTCCGATCGGCAACTGGCCGCGCTGCGCCCGGAGCTGGCAGGCGAGGGCGGGGTCAGGACGCTGCGGCACCGGCTCGGCGTCCGGCCGGTTTTCAAGACCGTCGACACCTGCGCCGCCGAGTTCGCCGCGCGGACGCCGTATCACTACTCCGCATACGAGACTGACCCCGCCGCCGAGTCCGAGGTGACCGAGCAACGGGAGCGGCCGAAGGTGCTGATCCTGGGGTCGGGGCCGAACCGGATCGGGCAGGGCATCGAGTTCGACTACTCCTGCGTGCACGCGGCGATGAGCCTTGCCGAGGCCGGATTCGAGACAGTCATGATCAACTGTAACCCGGAGACGGTCTCCACCGACTACGACACCGCCGACCGGCTGTACTTCGAGCCGCTTACCTTCGAGGACGTGCTTGAGGTGGTGCACGCCGAGCAGGCTTCCGGCACGGTTGCGGGGGTGATCGTGCAGCTCGGCGGGCAGACGCCGCTAGGGCTGGCGCAGCGGCTCACCGACGCCGGGGTACCGGTCGTCGGCACCCCGGCAGGCGCCATCCATCTCGCCGAGGATCGCGGTTCGTTCGGTGAGGTGCTCGGCAAGGCTGGCCTGCCCGCGCCGAAGTACGGCACCGCGACGTCCTTCTCCGATGCCAAGCGGATCGCCGACGAGATCGGCTACCCGGTGCTGGTGCGGCCGTCCTACGTGCTGGGCGGGCGCGGCATGGAGATCGTCTACGACGAGGCCTCACTCGCCGACTACATCGTGCGTGCGACCGAGGTCACACCGGAACATCCGGTGCTGGTTGACAGGTTCCTCGACGACGCGATCGAGATCGACGTCGACGCGCTGTTCGACGGCGGCGATCTCTTCCTCGGCGGTGTGATGGAGCACATCGAGGAAGCGGGTATCCACTCCGGCGACTCGGCGTGCACGCTGCCGCCGATCACGCTCGGCACCGAAGTGGTGGACATGGTCCGCCGCTCGACCGAGGCCATCGCGCGCGGCGTCGGGGTGCGCGGGCTGCTCAACGTGCAGTACGCGTTGAAGGACGACGTGCTCTATGTGCTTGAGGCGAACCCGAGGGCGAGCCGCACCGTGCCGTTCGTGTCCAAGGCCACCGCGGTGCCGCTCGCGAAGGCCGCGGCTCGGATCATGCTCGGTGCCACGGTGTCCGAGTTGCGTGGTGAGGGGCTGTTGCCCGCGTCGGGCGACGGCGCGACGCTGCCGGACGACGCGCCGGTGGCGGTCAAGGAAGCGGTACTGCCCTTCCATCGCTTCCGTACGCCGGAGGGCCACGGCGTCGACTCCCTGCTCGGGCCGGAGATGAAGTCGACCGGCGAGGTGATGGGGATCGACGTCTCCTTCGGGAAGGCGTTCGCGAAGTCGCAGAGCGCGGCTTATGGTTCGCTGCCGATCGAGGGCACCGTGTTCGTCTCGGTCGCCAACCGCGACAAGCGGGCGATGGTGTTCCCCGTGAAGCGCCTCGCCGATCTCGGTTTCCAGGTGATGGCGACCACAGGCACCGCTGGTGTGCTTCGCCGCAACGGGATCACCTGCACTGTGGTGCGCAAGCACAACGAGAAGGCGGGCGGGAACGAGCCGGACGTCGTGGACAAGATCATGGCGGGCGAGATCCAGATGGTGATCAACACGCCGTACGGCAACCGGGGGCCGAGGGTGGACGGCTATGAGATCCGCACCGCCGCGGTGAACAAGGGGGTGCCGTGCGTCACCACTGTGCAGGGCGCCACGGCTGCCGTGCACGGGCTCGAAGCGACGATCCGCGGTGATATCGGGGTGCGGCCGTTGCAGGCGTTGCAGGCGGCGCGGCGCGCGTCATGGGGGGCCGTGTGAGGGCGCCCTTCGGATCGCGTCTGGCCGACGCGGTGTCCGACCGTGGCCCGCTGTGTGTCGGTATCGATCCGCATCCAGCACTGTTGCGGGCGTGGGGCCTGCCGGAGGACAGCTCTGGCCTTGAGCGGTTCGCGCTGACGACGGTGGCGGCGCTGGCGACCGAGGTGGCAGTCCTCAAGCCGCAGTCGGCGTTCTTCGAAGCGCACGGCTCACGTGGGATCGCGGTGTTGGAACGGGTCATCACCGAGTCACGGCAAGCGGGGGCGCTGGTGCTGCTGGACGTCAAGCGCGGCGATATCGGTTCCACGATGGCCGCCTACGCGGGCGCCTACCTCGCCGACGGTGCCCCGCTGGCAGTCGATGCCGTGACGCTGTCGCCCTACCTGGGATTCGACTCGTTGCGGCCCGCGCTCTCGCTCGCGGAACAGCACGGTCGAGGGGTGTTCGTGCTCGCGCTGACCTCCAACCCGGAGGGCGCCTTCGTGCAGCGCGCCGAGACGGCCGGTCGCAGCATCGCGCAGTCGATAGTGGACGCCGCTGCCAAGGTCAACAAAGGTGCCAGCCCACTAGGCCACGCCGGGCTTGTGATCGGCGCGACCGTGCCGGCTGGACAGGTCGACCTCGGCGCGCTGAACGGCTCGATCCTGGCACCCGGTTTCGGCGCCCAGGGCGCCACGGTGGCGGATCTGCGGCGGGTGTTCGGCCCGGCGCTGCGCCACGTGCTGCCGGCCTCGGCGAGGGACATCCTGCGGAACGGCCCCGACATCGGCTCGCTGCGCGCCGCCGCCCTGCGGGTTCGTGACGGAATCGTCGAGGGCACCGCGCACCGGTAGCACGGTGACCATGTGTGCATGCACACCCTTGCCGATAGGCGCTTGGGGCGCCTTGTCGAGCGCCATCGAGCGGCGAAGAACACGCAGGCAGCGACATCGATTTTCTCGTGGACTTCGAGCCGGGTAGCTCCCTGTTCGATGTCATGCATCTGCAGGATGACCTCGAAGCGGTACTAGGGTGCGCAGTTGACGTCGTCGCCGTGGGGGGGCTCGAGCCGCGAGACGCAC
>JBOHEL010000105.1:0-12046 GCA_050700995.1 Sciscionella sp.
CGACCGGGCCCTGGACATCGCCCACAGCCTGCGCCTGACCCACACCGTCGGCGTCAACGACTGGTTCACCACCCTGATCACCCACACCCACCAGCACCCCGACCACACCCTGAGCGCCTGGTGGTCCGAGACCCGCTGCGCCCGACACTTCGGAGACCTGGCCCGCCCCGACGGCTACGGCCGCTGGGCCACCGGTGGTCACCACATCGAGTTCTTCCTCGAATACGACACCGGCACCGAACCGCTGACCCAACTCGCCGCCAAACTCCTCGACTACGCCGCGCTCGCCGCGGCCACCGCGATCACCACCCCCGTGCTGATCTGGCTGCCCACCACCCGGCGCGAAACCACCGCCCGTCACCAGCTCACCACCACCTGGCGCACCCTCGACCACCCGAGCACGGTCCCCGTCGCCACCGCCGCCGCCGACCAGCTCACCAGTCCCCATACCAGCCCCGCCGACCCACTCTGGCTCCCCCTCGAGCCCACCCCCGGTGGGGCCGGGCGCCGGGGGCTGCACCGCCTGCACCACGCCTGGCCCCAACTGCCCACCCTCACCCCACCACCCGTGATGGCGCCGGCCCGCCCCCCGCTCCCCGCGCCCACCCCTCAACTGCCCCCACCCTGACCTCGCCAACCTCGCCGATGTCGCCCCGATCCAGGCCTTCTCCGGCATGACCGTGCGACACCGGCTCAATCACGGCTCCGACCGTGCCGCGAACGCCGCCCCGCATCGTGTGCGCCACAAGCACCCCGCCACCCGCTTACCCGCAATGGCGCAGTGCCGAGGACAAGAGCACACGCGAAGCCATCCGCTGCCTGAAGCGCTACGTCACTCGCGACGTCTACCGCCGCCTCCGCGCCGCTCGCACCGCCCTGATCCCACCACCCCGCCACCGGCTAACCGCACCACCGCTGCCAGCCGGGTGATCCATCCCACCATCTCACCCGGGGGTGACCCATGCTCAAAATCGCCGTATCCGCCACCGTCGGCCTCCTGATCGTCATCGCGATGCTCGGTGCAGCCCTCGCCGGGGTGATCTCCGCGCTGTTCGGTGGCGGATCCTTGGTGCCCAGCCACACCGCGCGCACCGACATCCCCGCCGATTACCTGGCCCTCTACCAACGAGCGGCCACCGTGTGCCCCGGGCTGAACTGGGCGGTACTCGCCGCGATCGGCAAGGTCGAAACCGACCACGGCCGCTCCACCCTCCCCGGAGTCCACACTGGACACAACTACGCGGGTGCGGGCGGGCCGATGCAGTTCCTGCAGACCACGTTCGACACAGTCCTCACCCGTCACCGGATCCCGCCCGGCGGGATGGCCCCACCCTCGCGGTACAACCCCCATGACGCGATCTACGCCGCCGCCTTCTACCTATGTGACTCCGGTGCCCGCGACGGCCGCGATCTCCGCGCAGCGATCTACACCTACAACAGGGCAACCTGGTACGTCGAGGAGGTCCTGGCCCAAGCCGACCTCTACCGCGACACCCCCACCCGAGGTGGCACACCACCAAACCAGGCCGCGCTTGCGGCCGTGCGCTACGCCCAAGACCAACTCGGTCAGCCCTACGTCTGGGGCGGCGACAGCGACGCCGAGGGCGGATTCGACTGCAGCGGCCTGACCACAGCCGCCTACCAAGCGGCCGGGATCACCCTGCCGCGCACAGCGCAAGCCCAACACGACGCCGGCCCCCCGCTACCACCCGGCACCCCACTCCAACCCGGCGACCTCGTGTTCTACGGCACCGGACCCACCCACATCACCCATGTCGGACTCATCATCACCCCCACCCACATGATCAACGCCCCCCACCCCGGCGCAGTGATCCGCATCGACCCCATCGGCCACTACCTCGCCGCCACACGCCCAGCAGCCGGCACCGGCACTGCCTGAGAAGAACCCAGACGAAACACGCTCATCGCGGCAGAAGAGGACGTCGCCACCCAGGTAGTTCCGCAGCGCTAAATGAGCAATCAACCGTTGCCGCTCGGTCGCGGTCTGCCGGTACATCAATAGATCTTCCATGTCGGGATACGGGTGGGTCGGCACAGGTCCACCGGTCGAGTACGAGTATCCTGACCGCCGATGATGGAGTATCGGTGGAGGAACTGCCTGTGCGGTATGATTTAACTCGACTCGGCGAGTATGAGTTTGAGCATCTTTCGCAGTCGTTGGCCATCGCCGTGCTAGGTGGTGCGGTGTCCGTGTTCGGTGATGGTCCGGACGGCGGCCGGGAAGCCACGTTTGAGGGGGAGACACGTTACCCCGATCCGGCTCCGCCGGGAGGATGGTGGAACGGCTACGGCGTCGTGCAAGCCAAGTTCAAACGCCAGCCGACAAGGACCGGGGTGGACGCCAACTGGTTTAATGATCAGGTCCAAAAGGAGCTCAAGAAGTGGGTTGATCCGGATTCTAGCCGGGTCAAGCGGGGACGTGTGCCGCGTTATCTTGTGGTCACTACGAATGTGGTGCTGTCGCCGGATCCCGGCCGTGGCGGAATTGATCTCATCAATGATCTAATCCGGCGCTTCAACGCCAATTTTAAGCTCGGGCTCAAGGGCTGGACGATCTGGCACCATGATCAGATCTGTCGATACCTTGACCTGTACGATGGAATTCGGCGCACCTATTCGGGCCTCACCGTGACGGGAGATGTGCTTGCTGAGATCCAGCGGGCGCTAGCACGCCTTTCTGGAGGCCAGATTCCATCAGTCGACTTTTCGACGCTGTTGACCAGCCACGCTGCCAAGGAATTGATGGCGCAACAGTGGGTGCGCCTCGGTCAAGCAGGTCACCCCACCAACCAGAAACTGTTACTCAGTGATGTGGCCATCGATCTGCCAGCGCGCGCCCACTCTGCTCGGCCTACCGACGGGTTCCACGACGGGTTCATCCCTGGCATCGTCGCGCACATCATTCGTCAGGGCGACACGATCCGTCGGCCACGGCCCCAACATCTTGCGCTGCCACACCTGGCGATCGTCGGCGGCCCCGGACAAGGCAAGACCACGGTCGGTCAGCTGCTATGTCAAGTGTACCGAGTTGCGCTGCTGAAAGACCGACCTGAACACACGCTCGGGCCGGAGATACCTGACCTGCTTCAGCAATACCGCAACCACTTGGATCGGCTACGGATACCGACACCGGTCTGTCGACGGTGGCCTCTCAGTATTCCGTTGAACGAGTTCTCCGATGCGCTGGCAGAGAAGCGCGCAACGAGCCTGCTGCAATACATGGCTGAGCTGGTGAAGCAACGCAGTCCGATTAACAGTTTGATGCTGCGGGAGTGGCTTCGTGAATGGCCGTGGCTGGTGGTGCTCGACGGCCTGGACGAAGTTGCCGCCCCGGATATTCGCGAGAAAGTACTGGACGCGATCTCCGAATTTTTCGTCGACGCGGCCGAACTTGAGGCTGACCTGCTTGTCGTCGCTACAACTCGCCCACAGGGATATCGGGAGGAGTTCTCACCAAGATTCTACGAGCATTTGACCCTTCAATCCATGGATGCGGATAACGCCCTCGACTACGCGAAGCACCTCGCCAAGGTCCGCTATGCGCAGGATCCTGACATGCGCGCTCGGGTAATTGAGCGCTTGAAGGTGGCTGCTAATGAGCCAATCACTGCACGATTGATGCGTACTCCACTTCAAGTCACTATCATATCGCTGTTGCTCGAGCGGCGCACCCGCGCACCACAGGACCGGTACGCCTTGTTCGAGGCGTACTACAACACTCTCTACGACCGCGAAATCGCTAAGGGCACACCGGTCTCGCGGCTGCTTGACGAACAGCGACGTAACATCGATCATCTGCATGAGCGGATTGGCTTGCTGCTGCAAGTTCGGGCCGAGCACGCCGGAGAGGCTGAGTCTCAGCTGCCAGAGGAAGATCTCTACCGGCTGGCGTACGAGAGGCTGATCGCCGAGGAGTACAGCGCAGAACAGGCAACTCAGCTCGCCAGCCAGCTCGTGAACGCAGCTACCGACCGCTTAGTCATGCTGGTCGGGCGATCGACAGGCACCATTGGATTCGAGATTCGTAGCCTGCAGGAGCTCATGGCTGCGCGTGCTCTTTTCTCGGGGGGAGATCAGGAGCTGCTGAAGCGACTGAAAGACCTCGCTACCTCTGCGCATTGGCGCAACACCTGGCTATTCGCCGCTAGTCGGACGTTCGCGCAACGTGAGCACCTGCGCGACGCCATAATCACATTGCTCGATGAGATTGATTCCGACAGCACCTTAACTATGTACCTCAAGCCGGGTGCGCGGCTGGCCGTCGAGATGCTCGACGAGGACATTACAGTAGGGCAACCACGTTACATTAAATTGCTCATCCAATGCGCCCTGAGGCTACTTGACTCATATCCTGGAGATGGCATGGAACGCCTAGCTATTGTCCTCAACGATACTGCAGCGAAAAATAGCCAGATCGCATCTATTGCATATTTCGCCATTGAAAGCAAAATCGGTGGTCGTGGCCGGGCGGCGATAACTGCGCTTGACGCCTTGGCAGCGTGGGCGGAGCTTCCCGGAAATGACTCGATCAGAGCGAAGAACCGCATCGACAGGATCGAGAGAAGTGTGCTACCAATGTTAGTGGAAGCTATCCAACAGCTGAAGCAGTTTAGTTACCGTAAAATCTGGTTCCATTACTACACACCTAGGGTGGACCCGGAGTGCGAGCCTCCGAGCGAGGTCTTTGCCAGCCACGTTCGTGCGAGCGACCTGCCCGTTTCTGAGCAGGCCCGGCTCACTTCGATGGTGCACCGCCTCGTCAAGGGTAGAGGTGATTTGACTGGCCTCGGTGATCCTCAACTGCAAGAGCTGCTAGTCCTTACGGTTGAGAATTTGGATATCGATCGATGGCCACAAGGGGCAGACATCCAAGAGGCGCTGATCCATTGGCACGCCAGACGGCCAATCGCCAGCAGGATATTGACAGAACTGGCCGAGCCTGCGACTACTTCCGCGTATACCTGGCGCGGAGAGTGAGGCGAGTTATGGCCGTCGCGTGGGGCAGGCACTCGACCAACTCACCCACGAGGCCGGATTCGCCGCATGACACCAAACTTGACTCGATCAAACCGACTTCGTCGGCCCTACCCGTCTAGTACTACAGGGGATAGATCAACTTCCGTGTGGTCGAAGCTCGCTGGTCACGGTCGTGCCCGGCGGTTGACCCCTCGGGCATCGCCGCAGGTCGCAACAAGATCTGTCCCTGTAGCCCAGCTAAGGGGGCTACGCCCCAGCCCGACGAGGCATGCCGTGTTCGGCTTGGGTAGGCGGGCTCCGCTCGGCGGGGTCTTGACCGTGACCGGGTGTGCCGGTCCGGTGTATGAAACCGCTCGTAGCGGTTAGTTGGCCTGCTGGTCGCCCCGTCCGACCGGAGCCCACCATGACGATAGCGCGCACGGTGGCTGATGTCTTGGCTGATCATGTGGTGTTCGAGGTGGAGTGCATCGACCGGATGTATCTCAATGTCTTCGTCCCGCAGTTGCAGTACGCCGGTGGGTTGATCGGGTTCATCCAGCGACAGCTGGGGTGCCCGATCGCCTCGACCGCGCCGCTGGGGAAGATCACCGACGCGTTCAGTGCGGCGATGCGCCGTTTCGCGGCCGAGCGGCAAGTGCCGTGGGTGGATTTTGTGAAGGGCCAGCGCAAGGACGACCTCGCCCACGAGCACCTGGCCACCTTCACCGGTGAGGAGGGGGTGTTGTTCATCGGGCGGGCACAGGAGAAGACACAGCTGTTTCGGACTGAGAAACGCCGTGACGCCCAGGGGGATGCCTACCCGTGGATCGTGAAGACAACCGGGGTGGTCAACCACTTCTACGTGTATGCGGTGGATGCGGATTTCGGCCCGTTCTTCCTGAAGTTCTGTTCCTACTTCCCCTACAACGCCCGGCTGTGTGTCAACGGCCACGAGTGGGCCAAGCGCCAGGCCACCCAGGCCAGGATCGGGTTCACCGAATTGGACAACGGGTTCGCCGCAGTCGAGGACGTTGCCCGGCTGCAGGCGGTTTGCGACACACTCGGACGGAGCAGATCACCGCGCTGCTCGACAAATGGCTGCAGGTCCTGCCCCACCCATTCACCGACGCCGACCACACAGCCGGCTACCGGTATGAGATCTCCGTCCTGCAAGCCGAGTTCTCCCTGACCCAGATGCTCGACCAGCCCATCACGGGGCGGATCTTCTTCGAGCAGGTCATCCGGGACAAACCTCGACATCGGGCGCCCCGACCGGGTCAGCCTGATCTTCGACCGCCGGCTCAAGCACAACCGACCACGCGCCACACCCGGGCGATTCCGCACCCGGGTGATCACCGAAGGAGTGACCCCGAGCCTGTACATCGACTACAAACACACCACGATCAAGCAGTACAGTACCACAAAGAAGGCCGCGCGCTGCGCACCGAGACCACCATCAACCACACCCGCGACTTCCAGATCGGGAAAATGCTGACCAACCTGCCCGCCCTGCGACAGGTCGGCTTCACCGCCAACAGACGCCTTCTCGGCGCCCAACGACTCAGCCACAACCCGATCCGCGCCGAGCAAGCCTTCACCGCCGTCCACGACCCCATCCTCACCACCGACGGACATCGCATCGCCGGGCTGCGCCTTATCTGGTTCGGCTACGCAGTTGTTCGTACTGCCGCCAATATCATGATCTGAGGTGTTCATTCTTCGGTCCGTTGGAGGTCAGCCGCTCTGCGGTCGCCTGCTGCTGCCAATCCGTCGACGAGGCGTCGCCAACGAGTAGTCTGGTTCGAGGTCATCTCGTAGGACGAGCGGAGATTTTGCAGCCACCCTGTGAGGAACCAGCATCGACTGGCGACTGCGTTGTAGTCGCCGTCTATGAGTTGCTCGGCCCAGGCCAAGCCAGTTTCGGCTTGCCATTCAAATGTCGCACATACAATGAGTTGTACAAGTGCGTCAAGCGCCTGCGGCTCACGACGTGCCACCGGAATCCAGCGGATCACGAGATCGGTGATGAACTCCGGGGTGAGCCAGTTCTGTCGGGCGTGGTCCAGCGTGGAGTCTGGGTCGGTGTCACCGGAATCCAGTTGGGGGGTTGGCAGAAGTGACCCCAGTGCGTAGTCAGACCAGTGCGAGTCGGTGACCCACCCAGGGCCGTCGTCCAGTGCGTCAAGGGCAGTGGTCAAGGTGATGCGCCAGACTTCAGTCAAGGAAGACCGGAGGGCGTCGTCGTAGGTGAAGAGTACGGCGAAATCATGTAGGAGGTCGTGCAATGCCCGAGCGTTCGACGTGAAAAGTCGTATGTGGGAGATTAGGGGTCCGGTGTCACCACTGATCGCGGTCTCGATGAGGACTCGGGCGCTATATCGACTGTATCGGTTTTCGTAGCCTTCTTTAGCCCAGTGATTGGTCGCTCGACCGTTGGCGTCGAACAGGGCATCGACCAATCGTTGGGCATCGGCGGCGACGCAACTGCCGCTGCGGGAGGCGGAGGCTGTGGCAATCAGCGGCGGTATGAGGCGCGTGAGATAGAGTCGTTCCGCGTCAATCAGCGGCAGCGTCTCGTCGTAGGGGCCGTCGAGTGGCTGGGGAACCCGCTGTTGCGTTTCGAAGTCCCAATCGCCGAGTCGGCAGTCTCGTAGTCCTTCCTGGACTGCGTCCAAGGTCGCCCGATGACGGCATTTACCGGACGCCGGGTCCGTGTCGCATGGCGGGGCCCAGACGTAGTTGACCGCGAGGGCGAACGCGATCCGGACTTCAACAAAGTGATTCGTGGTGCACCGGTTCAAGACGTTCGTGATCCCGTACCGGTCGAGTTCTATACGTTCTGAGGCAGCTGACAGCAGAGCAGGCAGACCGGTTGCGGCGGAACGATCGGCGCCACGCGAGTAGACCGAGGTGTCCACATACTCCCTGGGACTCGGTGCCGTGATCGCCGCGATGAGCACATCGGTCGCCCAGCGGAGATCTTCCAGTGATATCTCGGCACGTCCCTCGATGCGAGCCACGGCGGCGGCTGCGGCGACAGCGGCGACCGAGTCGAGCGGGTTGAAGCCCGGCTCGGGGGGATCATCGGCGAAGGACCGGGCAAGAGCGATGTCCGCCTGTAGCGTCTGCACAGGCGCGACACGATCTGCGGACCTGGCATAGGTGTTCTGCAAGCGCAACGCTTCGCTGACACGGCTGAACGTTCCGCGCCCGGCGCCAGGCGGGTAGCGAGGGGTTCCGGATGTTCGTACTGGATGACTAGGTTTCCCTCGTCATCACATCGGGCGTGGTAATGCTCCGGACGGAAGGTGGCCGCCCACCCCTGTACGGAGGTCATGACGTCCTGCCCGCCGCCTCCGTCATCAACCGCGGCAACGCGCTCTTGAGCATGGCGAGCGAGTTCCTCGCTTGTGGCCGCGAGTGTGTCCAGCCGTTCCTGATCGCCGGCGAACATCGCGCGCATGGTGACCTCGGCGGCGACATCACGCAGGCTGTGCCGGCGTCTGGTCCGGCCGACGAGGTCGGCTGGGTCTGGGCCTTGGACATGCTGCACACCTTCGCCCGTGACCCGGGCGAACTCCAGATGCCACACGTCCGGTTCGCAGAACCAGCGATCCAGCAGATCGCCCGCCTGTTCCAGATGTCGCACGAGGAGCCCGACGACCAATCCGGGCATCGCCAGGTTGTGGCAGTCGTGGAGCAGTAGTTCCACGACGTGTTCCAGCGGGACGCTCGCGATCGCGACGAGTTGGTCGGCGTAGCGTTCGACGGCCAGCAGTGCGCTCATGCAGGGATAGGGGCCGACGGAGGAGCCTCGGTACCAGGTCCACACGTGCTCATCGCCGACGCAGTGCCGGACCCCGACACCGGGAAGGTCTAGGTCTGCCCCGGGAAGGTCGTCTAAGGGGCGTGTCTCAGGGCCGTCGTGGTTGCCGACGCGGATGGCGGCCGCGTGGTCGAGCATGCGGTTGATGAACGCGAGCGCAGGTCGAGGTCGGACTCGCAGCAGTTTCCAGAACGGGCCGTAGTGCGAGGCGACCATCCGAATGCTGCCGCGGCTACGGTGATGACGGATGCCGTCGTCGAATGGGTAGAAGCCGGACCAGCCGTAGGGTGGGACATTGTCGGCGTCACGCCGCTCGATGTAGTACGACTCTGCTAGGGCCAGCAGCAGGTCGGGTTGGTGGTTGGCCATCATCAACACCGGCCCGACATGTTCGACCACCGGCTCTAGGTGATGGCCGCTGTCGGTGGCCAGGCTCGTCAAGAACGCCTCGGTGCGCTGATCGAGGTCAGGGCCGAGCATTGCCAGCGCCTCGACGGCGAACTCGTCCCAGCGCGAGGGGTCGGCGGCGAGGATCCGGTCCCGCACCCGCTGCCGGAGCGGAAGAGGACCAGCGTCGTTGTTGAACAGGCCACGCAGCCAGGCTAGAACCAACTCGCGGATGGATTCGTCGACGCTTCGGGCAGTGTGGCGATCGTCGTTCGAGTCGTCCTCGAGGTCGCGGCAGAAGGCCAGTTCGACGAGAGGACCGAGGATGACTGGGTCGCCGAATTCGTACGTGGTATAGCGCTGCTGCGCGAGGCGCAGCACGGTACGCAGGCCGGTTCGCTGGTCGGCCACCAGGTCCGGCCAGGTGTGGGTCAAAGCCTCTTGAGCCGAACCCAGGGTTAGAAGCGCCTCCCACGGGACTTCGTCCCACCGCTGACCGTGGTGAGCGGCGAGGTTGGCGAACACCGCGCGCAGGCGATGAAACGAGCGCCTGACATCGGGTGTGCCGAGCAGCTGCGCCTGGCAGGCGATACGCGCTGCGCGAAGCGCCCAGCGTGGTGCGTCGGCGGCAGCGAGGAGGTCGAATCCGTCGGTGATGAGCAAGCGCACGACGGACATGTCCCGCACGAGGTCACTGGCGAACCGATCCGACGGACTCCAGGCGCTGGTCGGGCCGGGTGGACGTAGCAGACCGTCCGATCGCAGGGATGGCAGCGCCGCGGCATCGGGTGCCTCTGAGCGGTCCTGGGGCAGCAGCTCGCGGCGCGCAAGGGTTCTGAGGGCTTGATCGCGGGCGTCGGGAGACGGCGCACCGGGAGACCTGATCTCGCCGCGGCGCACCAGATGACGCCAGACCACGGAGAACAGGTCGGCCTCGGATGCGGCCCCCTCGGGCATCATGGCGCCCGGACCGGCGCGCAACAGCATATCCACCAAACCCGGCCGGCCGAGCACCCAGACAGCTCGTGGATCGTCCGCCCACCGGGCAAGCTGCGGAAACGTCGTGACCAGCTGCTTGATCTCGGCAGTGGTCAGCCGGGGGACTTCGTGCTCGCGAACGATGTCTTGAGCAGCAGTACCTGTCCGGTCGATGCCCCGGGAGGCCTGCTGAAGCCCGTCGGTGACCGCTCCGGCGCCGTCGGTGCGGGTCACGGCCGCCACGCCGAGCCCCGCGGTCATGGCGGCGTTCGCGATGCCGATCAGTAGCTGGAGGCGGCCCTCGAGGACCGACTCCGCACCGTCGATGACGAGTAGACGCACCGTGCCCACGGCCGTACCGCCCAACGCGGTGACAACTCGAGTGCCCAGCAGCGCCTCGAATTCCACCAGCGAGGCGGGAACGTCACTCAGGTTCAAGGCCGTTACCGCAGCACCTTTCGCGGCCAAGTGCCGAGCCGCCTTCAGCGTCAGAGCGGACTTGCCGACGTCAGGTTCCCCAGTGATCGCCAGCGCAGACGTGCAAGACGCGGCCCGATCCATCTCAGCGGCAAGCGCATCTCGTGCTTCAGCCCGCTCCAGTTCCAGGTCGGAGTCGGCGTCAGCCAGCCGGAAGCGGACCACCTGATCGATGCTCTCGGCCAGACTGTCCAGAACCCGCCACGCCGCGGAGTGGGACGGGGACCGATCGATCGGCATTCCCGACAAGTGCTGCCGCAACATCGCATCGGTGACGGTGGCCGCCGACGGGGCGTAACGGCCGGACAGCTTTCCCAGCGCCTCGAACAGGGTATTCGCCCTGACCACCGAGGCATCAGGCACGATGCTCCGCAAACGACTCACCACGGTCGTGCGATCCGATTCATCGACCCCTTCCAACCGCAGCTCCCGCATCCAGAGCGCGTGCAGCACCCGCCACGTCAGCTCGCCTGCCTCTACCGGCGCCGAGTCGATCTCCGCCTCGACAGCGGCCTTCGCGACCAATGCATCAACATGGACCAGCCTGCCGCGAACGGGCTTACCAGTTCGCCCGGGCTGCGCCACGGCAGCGCGGAATGCGGGCTCGTCAGGCTGACCCCGTGCGATTACAGCCAACTCACGTACCTGCTGCACCGCCGGATTCGGACTGGCCACCGCCATGGCAAGGCGCCACCGCCCGCCGCGAACCTCGTCCCAGTGATCGGTAACCACGCGCAGATACGACACCAGCAGATCAGCGGTGGAGGTATCACTAGTCGTGACTCTCGGTGTTCGGCGCACACCGATTGACACCCGCCGTTCAGCACCATCCGTGGTACGACCGACCACGATCAAGTCATCGACCGGGCTGAACGCGCTGTTCTGGAACCGCACCGAGACAGGAGCTACGTCATCTCCCAACTCAGGCACAGGATCACCCAGGAGAAGATGACCGAGCAGGACAGCCCCATACCGATGCTCCAGAACGGTGCCGCCCCCACCCGTCGAGTAAGGACTCGCCACCTGATCTTGCTCATCTGGGTCCGCCATCCTCACACCATATGACCAGGTGCAGCGCTCAACACCGAAGACACTGGCGATGCCGGAGCATCGCCGTCTGGCTCGCAGCGCACTGCCACCGTGATCACCTCCGGTGGCGCCGGCGCATCGGCCTACCCGGCCTGCCTGAGCCCATCACTGGTCAATCAACAGCCCCGGGCGAACAGAACGCACTGTCATCGGCGAAAGCGCGCGACTCGCGGCAGAAGAGGACATTGCACCCGCCGCCTCCCGCCGCATGACCATGTGCTGGTTTACAGCTGTCAGCCGCCGACAAGACCCTGCCTATGTGTGGGGTCGCCAAGCCCGCCGGGTGGCCCAGGGGTGAGATTCCCCTGGGCC
>JBOHEL010000106.1:0-11939 GCA_050700995.1 Sciscionella sp.
CTCGCGGAGACGATCCGGTCCAGCCCGAGCATCGCACGGATCGGCGCGAGAACCCGCTCGTCGGCGGCGGCTACCCGGTCGGCAAGCTCGCCGGGGACCTCAGCGCGGCTGGCACGCAGCCGGTAGGCCTCCGACGCCAGCGACGACGCCTGCTCGAACGCTGCCCTGCGCTCCTCGGGAGCGCCTGCCAGCACGCCCTGGATGCCCGCGGTGATCTTCTCCCACACCCTCGGGACGCCGAAGAACAGCGGCGGCCGGACGGCGGTCAGTGCGGCAAGCACGGCTGAGGTGTCCTGGCAGATATGGACATGTCCGCCGTAGATGGTGGCCATGTAGATGTCCAGCTCCCGCCCGGCGATATGGGCGAGTGGCAAGTAGGACACCACTTCCGGATGTTCCGGAGGTTGCTGCACCTCACGCACCAGCACTGCCTCGGAGATGACGTTGCGGTGGGAGAGCACCACCCCCTTGGGGTCACCGGTGGTGCCTGAGGTGTAGATCATCGCGACCGGATCCCGCGGCCGGATCAGGCGCCATGTCGATTCGAACGCCTCGGGGTCCCCCGCATGCCGCGCCGCGCCGGAACCTAGCAGCTGCTGCCATCCGATGAAACGATCGTCATCGTTCGGCAATGCCGATTCCTCCAGCACCACAACCCGCCGCAACGCTGGCAGTTCGTCGAACACGTCACGCCACCGCTGCAACTGATCCGCACCCTCCAGCACGAGAACGCTGGCCGCACTGTGCCTGGCGACGTAGCGGATCTGCTCGGTACTCAACGTGGCGTACGCGGTGCAGGGCACGGCACGGGCATGCACCGCGGCCATATCGACCACCCAGTGCTCGATGCGGCTGGAGGACATGATCATCAGCCGGTCACCCGGCGCGAGGCCGATCTCGCGCAACCCGAGGGACACCCCGGCGACCTGCGCACGCAGCTGCGACCAGCTCAGGGTCCGCGCATCCTCCCCGGTGCCTTCGCTCAGCGCGGGCAGCGAGCCGAACTCGGTGGCGTTGCGGGCAAGCAGTTCTGGAATCGTCCGCTCGAAGTCGGTGGCAGTGTGCGTCATGGCTGTCCTTCCTCACCAACCCGGCCAGTTGTTGACCGCCTGTCAATACCATAGAGGTGCGGTCGCGACCTGGGGAACAGCGTGCGCCTCATAGGCTTGCAACATCAAGATTGCCGACCACCGACAGCGTATGTTACTGTTAGTAATAGTTACTTTAAGTTACGTGGCGATGAACCGCCACAAGGCATTGCCATCAGTCGCCTGGAGGTCGCTGGCATGAGCCAGTTCCACAAAGTCGTGATCGTCGGTACCGGCTTCTCCGGCCTCGGCGCCGCGATCCAGCTACAGCAGGCAGGCATCGAGGACTTCGTCATACTGGAGAAAGCAGACGACGTCGGCGGCACCTGGCGGGACAATACCTACCCCGGCTGCGCCTGCGATATCCCTTCGCACATGTACTCCTTCTCCTACGAGCAGAACCCCGAATGGACACGCTCCTACTCCCCGCAGCCGGAGATATACGGCTATCTCAAGCGCGTCGCGGAGAAGCACGGGCTGATCGGCCGCATCCGCTTCGGCCATACGGTGACCGGCTCCCGGTGGGACCCCGAACAGCGGCGCTGGCAGGTCGACAGCGATCGCGGGCAGTTCAGCTGCCAGTTTCTGGTCGCAGGCGTCGGCGCACTACACATCCCCAACATTCCGAACCTGCCTGGCATCGAGCGATTCGCCGGGCAGAGCTGGCATTCCGCGCAATGGAATCACGAGTACGACCTGCACGGTAAGAAGGTCGCGGTTGTCGGCACCGGCGCCAGCGCCATCCAGTTCCTGCCCCGGATCGCACCCGAAGTGGCCGAGGTCCAGCTGTTCCAGCGCACCCCGCCGTGGATCATGCCCAAGCCCGACCACCCCATGCCGCGCTGGGCCAAGGCGCTGTTCCGCACGGTGCCTGGCGCACAGCGGGCCTACCGCAACGCGCTGTACTGGATGCTGGAGGCGCGCGCGATCGGGTTCAACGGCCGTCCCGAGATCATGAAACTCGCCGAGCGGGTCGCCA
Organism: Sciscionella sp.; assembly: GCA_050700995.1. GTDB lineage: Bacteria > Actinomycetota > Actinomycetes > Mycobacteriales > Pseudonocardiaceae > JBOHEL01. The sequence goes on from JBOHEL010000106.1 coordinate 2,068, forward strand.
AGCGTCACATAGCCAGGCAGGTCCGCGATCCCGAGCTACGCCGCGAGCTGACCCCTGACTACACGATGGGCTGCAAGCGAGTCTTGATTTCCAACGACTATTACCCGGCACTCAGCCGGGACAACGTGGCGCTGAACACGCACGGCGTCAGCGAGGTGCGCGAGCACAGCATCGTCGACGGCCAGGGCGTCGAGCACGAGATCGACGCCCTCATCTACGGCACCGGGTTCCATGTCACCGACGCCTTCGACTACCTCGACATCCTCGGTGTCGACGGCGCCGACCTGTCGAAGGACTGGGCACGGGAAGGGATGCACACCCACCTCGGCATCACGGTCTCCGGATTCCCCAACCTCTTCTTCCTGCTCGGCCCGAACACCGGGCTCGGCCACAACTCGGTGGTGTTCATGATCGAGCAGCAGGCGAAGTACCTGGTCGAGGCGATCAAGCTGGTGGACCGTAACAGCGCGACGGCACTCGACGTACGGTCCGCTGCGCAGCGGGCTTTTCAGTCCGACATCCAGCGCAAGCTTGCCAACGGGGTGTGGAGCAAGGGTGGCTGCACCAGCTGGTACCTCGACAGCCAGGGCGTCAACCGCACCATCTGGCCCGGCTTCACCTGGCGATATTGGATGACCACCCGAAGCCTCGACCCGACGGACTACGAGCTGATCGGCAACGCCATCGAGTACCGGGCCCCGGTGCCCTCCGCCACCGGGCACGAGCCCACCCCTCCCACCGGACAGCGAGATCGCCTGACATGAGTGGACAGCGCCCGGCAAGCCTGAGCGGGCGGGCGGGCGTGGCCGGACGCAACACTGCGGGCCACACTGCACGGGTGGTACAACGCGATCCGCAAGCAGGCGGCTCCTGGATAACACGGATGCGCACGATGGTATGGCAGGCGAAGGAGACCGTGCGGCGGGCCGACCGCCACCCGAGGCTGCTCGCACTCGCCGGGTGGCTGCGCGACAGGCTGCCTGGCGACGCAGGCTACGGCGATCCGCTCTCGTTGGGCGAGCGAACCCCGGTTGGTCTGATCGGCCAGCGACTCACCTCGGTAGCCGCGACGCACCCGAGCGCGCTGCGGGAACTCGGGCTTGGCGCGCTGCAGGTCTGGCAGGCGCACGCCAGCAGCTACCCTCAGGAGGTCGGCAATCAGGAGTTGGCGGTGTTGTTCACCGATCTGGCGGGTTTCTCCGACCTGACGTTGCAAGCCGGTGACGACGTCGCCGTCGAGATCCTGCGCGAGGTGGGGTCGGCGATCGAGCCCCTCATCAAGCGGCGCGGGCGGCTGGTCAAGCGGCTCGGCGACGGTGTGATGGCGGTGTTTTCCGACGTCGACGCGGCGGTCACGGCCGCGATCGCCGCGAAGGAAGCGGTCGACGAGATCGATGTCCGAGGTTACCGGCTGCGGCTGCGCGCGGGCGTGCATGTCGGAAAGCCACGCAGGCTCGGCGAGGACTACTTCGGCCGCGATGTGAACATCGCTGCCAGGGTCGCGGCGGCGGCGGGCGGTGGCGAGGTGCTGATCTCCAGCCCGACCAGGGAACGACTGGAAAATCCTGAGCTGAGGCTGCGGCGGCGGCTGCGGTTCAAGGCCAAGGGCGTGCCCGACGATATCCACGTCTACGCCGTCACGTCGGAGTGAACGTTGACCGGCTCACTCCCGGACGGCCGAGAGATCGAGCGGGACGGTCGGCGGATCGGCGGTCCGCCCGGCGTCACCGTCGGACTCGCCCGCGCGCGCCCGCAAGGCTTCTCCCCACACTCTGTCGATCGGCCGCGCGAGCGCGGTGACCGCCTCGTCGAGCCGGTCGAAGTACACCAGCAGTCGGCGGCCCGCGGCGTTGCCGACGGTGATGCCGGTGTCGTCGGACATGCCGCTGCCCACCGCCAGCCGCTTCCTCGGCTTGCCCTGCCGGTCAACCGTGGCGATCAGGCGATCGAGATTGATCTGTAACCGCCGCAGGTTGTCCACGAAGCCGTCGCACCCGGTCAGCGCGGCCGTCTCGGCGGCGCCTGCCAAGGTGCGAGCACGGAATGCGCACAGATCGAGCACTGTCATGAGATAGCTCAGGGCATTGCGTCTGCCACGGAACGGGCTGATCCGGTGCAGCAACGGAGTCATCGTCTTGCTCAGCCGCTCCAGCGTGCGGTCGACTCCCCTCGACTCCTCGATCAAGCTCACCGACTCTCCCTCGACCAGCAGCTCTTGGGCCCGGGACAGGAAGCTGCGCAGCCCGCCGAGGAAGGCGACCAGATCGTCTCCGACAACCTCGCCGGTGCGGGTAGGCAACACGAACACCGCAGCCAGCGCGCCCGCCGCCACCCCGATCGCCGTCTCTTCCACCCGCAGCAGCAGGATGCCGGACTGAAACGTGCCGAGCAGGTCGTAGAGCAGGCTTAACATCACCGTGATGAAGAAGCTCATCAGCGCGTAGGACACCCGGAGGAAATAGAAGGCGAGGAACACGCTGATGACGATCAGCACGGCCGCGAGTCCGAGATGCCCATACACCGGCGTGGCCACCACGATGCCGATGACCACGCCGGCCACGGTTCCCATGGCCCTGCGGAACCCCTTGACCAGCAGGTCCCCCCGGGAAGTGGTCCCGACGAACACCACGAACGCGGTGATCACCGCCCAGTACCAGCGCTGCGAGGAGAGCAGCTCGCCCGCGGTGATGGCGATAGCGCCCGCGATCACCGCCTGCACGGCCTGGCGGGTGGTCAGCTCCAACCGGTCGACGAACTTGCGCGGCCGCTCGGGCGCCTCGACGGCATCCTCGTCTCGGCCCTCGGGCTCCGCGGTGGCCTGGGACTCGGCTTTCGGCCACTCCCTGGGCCCCAGGTCCCTGCGAACCATCACGACCGCGAGCACCAGCTCCCTGACCGCCTGGCGCAGCCTGCTGTCCGCACGCTCGACGGCGCTTGCGGCAGGATCCGGCCGCATCGCGCGGATGCTGGACAGCAGCCGTTTCTGATCCGCGTTCAGCGCGGCCCTCGGGTCCCGCCGCAGGTACCGGTGCAACTGGTCCAGTTCAGCGGACACCCGTTCCCGCCCGGCTGCCGAAAGCCCCTCTGACATCGCCCACCGCACCGCCACCACCAGCCGTTCGCCGGCCAGCTCCGCGGTGACAACCGTGCGCCGTACCCGCTCGTCCACCGCGAGGTCAGCACTCTGTTCCAACTCGGCCTCGATCATCAGCGCAGCGGCGTGCAACTGCTCGGACGCCCTGTCCAGCCGGTGCCCCCTGCGCCCGCCTGCCCCCCCTGAGTCCAGCACCGCGTCCACCTGATCCAGCAGCCGCGCGACACGCACCCGCAGCGCGCTGAGCATCCGGTCGACCGCGTGCCTGCGCACCGAAACCGCTGTCACCGTCACCACGACGACCGCACATCCGATACCGACGGCCGCCGAGAGCACCGCGAGCGGCAAGCCTGCCGGGCTGAGCCTGGTGAACTGGGCGACGAAGAAACTCATGAAGCCGCCGAAACCGGCGGTCGTCCCCCAGCTCGGATACTTTCGCAGGTAGACGCCGAAGAAGATGACGGCGAGGAACACCGCGTCGGCCAGTAGCCGGTATTCGGCCAGCGATGCCGCCACCGACAATGCCGCCGCGGCCAACACCAGCACCGCCGCAGCGGGCAGCAGCAGCCGCTTCGGGTCGGGGTCGTTCAGGCTGGTAGAGACGTTCAGCGAGAGCAGCGCGCCGACGATCACGATCGTGACCGGGATCCCGACCGCGAACAGCAGGATAGCCACCGTCGCGAGCACGCTGATCACTACGCGCAGCGCGAAGAACAGCCTGACCATGCCGGGGTCGGAGGCAACCAGCCTGTCGAGCAGCGACTCCGCGAGATACCGCGCCTGCTGCCTGCCCCGGGAGATCACGCCCACCATCTTGCCGGTTTGACCGGGCGCGGGCAGCGCCTATGGGCGCACCACGCGGGCGAGGAAGTACAGCGCGCCGCTGGCGCGGTGGCGCACCAGGAACAGGAACGGCCGGTCCACCCGCACCACCACAGGGTCGTCGTGGCGAATGGCCGCCGCCATCTTGAATGCCATCGCCGTCGCCGCCGCACCCTCCAGGCCGTCCTCGTCCACCCGCAACACCGCTTCGTGCAGTACCGCCGATACCACCAGTGGCTCCCGGGACAACGCGGAGAAATCGGCTTCCCGCGTGAACATGGCGCGAGCGCCAAGAGTGCGCAACACCTGGGTCAGCGGGGAGACCACGTCGACGCGAAACCTCGGCATGGTCAGCTCGACCCGCGTCGGGCTGGCGGCGTCGAGCAGCGCGGCCAGGCCGTCCGCCGTCAGCGCGGGCTCCGCGTCGCGCAACTCACCCTCTGGCAGCAACACAGCCACCTCTACCCCACCGGCCGCAGGCAGTACTACCGCCTGCCAACCGTCCCGCCTCGCGTAGCCGAGATGCTCGGTGAGCCGCATGGTCGGCACCTCACCGCAGCCCACGAAGTGGCGGTCGGTGGTGGCACGCTCCGGGAAACGGTGGCGCCACGCCACCTTCAGGTAGAGCGCGTTAACCAGCGCGGCCACTGTCGCGGCATCGAACGCGCCCGGTGGAATCAATTCCGGGATCTGACCATTTGTGGTGTCCGCGATGTCACTGTTGATCAGCCTGCGGGCCGCATCGGGGTCCGAGCCGAACGGAGCGTCCCGGATCCGGCTATTCGCCTCGCGCAGCAACTGCTGCGCGAAACCCTCCTTGACCGCGATGTCCTCGCGGGCCCACAGGGTGTTGCTGACAGCTAGCACCGGAGGCTCACCGGTGGCTACCTCATCCAGCTCGGCAGCCTCCGCCAGCATCCTGACCTGCCCAGCAGGGTCGCCACCGAGCAACTCGCTCAACTCGGCGTGTGTTGCGCCCGCGGCGCCCTGCGCGGCAAGGCCGAGCGCGCTTGCCACCGAGAACGGTGAGAAGCACGCGGTGGCCGCAGCATCCGGCGCGATCGCGCGGTGCAGCCGCCACGCGAGTTCCAGATGAGCCCGCGCGGTACCCGTCGCGACGACAGCCCGTGACGCCACCCGCTAGCTCCGATCGTCCACGCGCATGACAACCGCTCGTCCATTGGCCATATCTTCAGTGTGCCACTTCACATCACGGCCGGTCCGTTCGCTGCAGGCGAACAGCCGCCGAGCGTGCGGTGCCAGGTGATCGCCTGCGCATCGGTCAGCGATGCGACCTGGTCAACCACCACGCGCAACCGTGCCGCGTCGTCAGCGGCGGCCAGCCACGAGGGGGCGAACATCGGGTCAAGCACGGTTGGCGCCCGAGCTGCCACTAGCCGCACCAGATCCCGCACCACCTCACGCTGCCGCTCCTGCATCGCGAGCCGCTGCGGATCGCTCATTACGTACCGCAGCGCCACCGCCTTGAGCAGCGCCACCTCCGCCGCGACCCGGTGGGGTACCACCAGATCGGCACGGTAGCGCAGCAGCGGTCGCCGCCCGTAACGCCGCCTGGTCCCTGCAACCGGCGCGGTAGCGAAGCGCCCAACGAGTTCACTGGTCAATCGCTTCAACGTGACCTGTGCATCCGGGGAGCCGTCGTACTCATGGCCTGCCAACGCCGCCACCGCGGGCAACCTGAGCAGCTCCGTTGCCGCCGCCTCGATGGCCTCCAGCGGCTCGGCCGAGAAATGGGTCGCGGCCAGCGTCGCCACCGCGGACAACTCACCCGCATCGGCCAGCATCGCCAGCGAAATACGACCAGCCTGCACGCCGTCCTCAACATCGTGCACTGAGTACGCCACATCATCGGCCCAGTCCATGATCTGCGCTTCGAGGCAGCGGTGACCATCGGGCGCTTGCTCACGTAGCCATCCGAAAGCGGGCAGATCATCCGGGTAGACGCCGTACTTGGGCGGGGCCGCACCGCGCTGCCACGGATACTTCACGGCGGCGTCCAGGCTGGCGCGCGTCAGGTTCAACCCGAGGCTGGCGCCATCGTCAGCCAGCACCTTCGGCTCAAGTCGGGTCAGGATGCGCAGCGTCTGCGCATTGCCCTCGAACCCACCACAACTGGCCGCAACCTCGTCGAGGGCGCTTTCCCCGTTGTGCCCGAACGGTGGGTGCCCGATGTCGTGCGCCAGCCCTGCGGTATCCACGATGTCCTGATCGGCGCCCAACTCGGCGGCGATGCCACGACCGATCTGCGCGACCTCAAGGGAATGCGTCAGCCGGGTGCGTGGCACGTCGCCCTCCTCGGGGCCGACAACCTGGGTCTTGCCCGCCAGCCTCCGCAATGCCGCGGAATGCAGCACCCGCGCCCGGTCCCGTGCGAAGGCGCCGCGCCGCTCAGGCGCCGATCCCGGCAGCGCGGCCTGCTTGCATGGCTCCGCTAGCAACCGTGCCCTGTCGTGATCGGAGTAGCCCTCGTCCACTCGATCAGCCTACGGCGCCGACCTCCGTATCTAGCGGGACACCCGCGCCCGGTCGGCCAGCACGAGTCAGGCTCCGCCATGATCACTCGCGCCGACCTCCGGCTACCCTCGGCCCGCGCCGACCGCGTCTGCCGGCGCCTTCGTCAGCCGGTAATACAGCAGCGCGATCGTTTCCCTGCTGATATCGCGGAACTGCCAGCTGCGGGTCGACACCGCCGGGCCGCTACGGGTCGGTGACGCCCACGCGTCGATGCCGCTGTCCCGTGCCATCGCTCGCGCCCGCAACATATGCCACGGATCGCTGACCAGCACTGCCGTATGCCAGCCGTGCTCGGCGAGCACCGCGGCCGCGGCCCGCGCGCTGCCGAGGGTGTCCCTACCCTGCTTGACCTCCACGATGGCGTCGCGCGGCACGCCCGTCTTGTTGAGGTACGTGCCGCCGGCTCCTGCCTCGGTGTAGCGGTCCCCTGGTTCCTTGCCGCCGACCGTCACGACATGCGCCGCTACGCCCTCGTTGTACAGGTTCCTGGCGTGGTCGAGCCGGAACTGAAGGATCTTCGACGGCGTGCCGTTGTACTCCGCGGCGCCAAGCACCAGGATGACATCCGCGCGGCTGCGGTCGTCGGTGCGGGCGAACTGCCATACCCGTATCGCGGTGCCGACCACCATCAGGACCGCGAGCAACAGCGCGCCCAGTATCAGCCGGGACAGCAGGCGTCGTGGCGTGCCGGAGGAAGAGCTCACGGTGCCATGGTGGCAGAGCTGAGGTCTTCCGCTACAGCCAGCCGCGATCCTCGGCGATTCGCACTGCCTCGGCCCTGGTGCGAGCACCGGTCTTGCCGATCGCGGCGGAGAGGTGATTGCGCACGGTGCCCTCCGACAGGTGTAGCAGCTTGGCGATGTCGGACACCGTGCCGCCGTCGCTTGCGGCCCGAAGCACCTCCCGCTCCCGCTCGGTCAGCGTGCTCGAGCCACTGGCGAGCGATTCCGCGGCGAGCGCGGGATCGACCACCCGCAATCCACTGTGGACCCGGCGTACCGCGTCCACGAGCTGTTCGGGTGGCGCGTCCTTCACCACGAAACCTGCTGCTCCAGCCGACATCGCCCTGGCAAGGTAGCCGGGCCTGCCGAAAGTCGTGCACATCACGACCCGGCAACCGGGCACGGCGTCCCGCAGCTCCGCCGCGGCGGCCAGCCCGTCCTTGCCGGGCATCTGCACGTCGAGCAGCGCGACATCCGGCTGATGCTCGCGGGCGGCGGGCAGCACCTGCTCGCCCGACCCCACCTCGGCGACCACCTCGATATCCGACTCAAGGCTCAGCATCGCCGCGAGCGCCCCCCGCACAAGTGCCTGGTCGTCGGCCAGCAGCACTCTGATCACGTGAATCTCACCGATGGTCGCTGCCCGGGAACGGCTGGCTGGGCGCCACGCTCGGCGGCGGTGGGCGGCACCTCGGCGCGTAGCTGATAGCCACCGCCTGCCGCAGGGCCCGCCCGCAACGTCCCGCCGACGGCGGACAGGCGATCGCGCAGGCCCGGCAACCCATGCCCGCCACCGGAGTCCGCAGGCGTGTCCATAATGGACTGAGCGCCGGCGCCGTCGTCCCTGATCTCAAGCCAGGACTGTCCCAGCCGAACCTCGCAGCGGGTCGCGCCGGCATGGCGGATGACATTCGTGACCGCCTCGCGCAGCACATAGGCGAATGGCTCCTGCAGCTGCCCCGCCACGTCGTCCACCGCGCTCGGCAGCTCCGCGGTGATCCCGGCCGCCGTCAGCGCGGCACGCGCACCCACCATCTCCGCGGCGAGCGATGCCTTGCGGTAGCCGGAAACGGTGGCACGCACCTCCGTCAGGGCCTGCCGTGCGAGCTGTTCCACGTCGCGCACCTCGGAGATCGCGCGCTCGCGGTCCGCGTCGCTCTCCAATACTCGGCGCGCCAACCCCGCCTTGACGGTGATCGTGGTCAGACTGTGCCCCAGCACATCGTGCAGGTCACGCGCCAGCCGGGCCCGTTCGTCGGCGACCGCCAGCTTAGCAACGTCCTCCCGCGCGCTTCGCAGCTTCGACGCGGTGTTGATCAGGTAGAATAGGAAGCCGAGCAGGACGGTGAGCAGCACCAGCGTCGCGGTGTCGCCGAGCTGCACTCGGCCAAACACCAGCCACTCCAGCAGCATCTGCAGTGCCGCGATACCCAGGCCAAACACCCGGCTCCATCGCAGCGGCCAGAGCATCAGCGCCGCCGCGATCGCGTAGGTCAGGTACGTCATGTTGGAAGGATCCCGAAACATCACGGCGCTCACACCGCCGAGCACGGTGAGCGCGGCGACAACCCACACCCTGCGGCGATGGTTCAACAGCTGACCGCGCGCCAGCACGACGACGTACAGCGCGCTGTACGCCGCGATATCCGCCACCAGCACGGCCCGGAACAGGTTGGAATGTGTCGCGTCGAAGCCCTGGATGATCGGCTGGGTCAGGGCGACCAGGAACAGCCCGCTGACCACCATGCCGCGCCGCCAGCCACGGCGAGCTTGCTCAGATCCACGGCCTGCCCAATCGGGCCATTCCGTGGAACTGAACTCATCGTTTGCATGCTCGGCCACGGCGACCACTTTACGTGGCCACCGCGACCGGGCGGGCCCGTCAGTCGTCATCTCGGCACTCAGACCCTGGCGCTGTCCCTGCGGTAACGCGCCATCACCGCGGCGCCGAGTACCAGCGTCCACGCCGCAAGCACCAGCACTGCGGTACCGATGTCGTGGTTGCCGAGCAGTGCGCCGTGCCCTACCTCGGCGAGCCAGTAGCTCGGCAGGATTTTCGAAATCGATGCCAACCATGTGGGGAACAGCGTCACCGGGATCCACAGCCCCCCGAGGAAGCCGCACAGCAGCATGGTGACCACCGAGTAGATCTGCATGGTCTCCGCTGTCGCCAACTGCCCGATGAGCAGGCCGAGCGCCGCGAATGGCAAGGCGGCCACCCACACCCCGAGGACAACCTGCAGCCATGCGGCAGGCGAGAGGCTGACGCCGTCTATCAGCGCCCCCGCCAGCGAAACGAGTATCACCGGTACCAGCGCGACGAGCATCCCGACGGTGGCTTTCGCCGCGAGATAGCCCAGCGGGGAGAGCGGCGTCAGGCGCAACTGCCGCTGCCAGCCCACCGAACGTTCGACCGCGGTCCGCGACCCGGTGAATACAGTAGCCATGAACGCGCCGAACGCGGCCATGCTGCACATCAGGTAAGCGGTGTAGGTGACGCCTGAGTTGTTGATCTGCTGGCCGCCGTAAAGTCCCTGGAAAATGAAGAAATACAGCACCGGCATGGCGACGATGAACATGAGCGCACGTGGGGAACGCAGCGCACGTTTGGTTTCCAATACAAGATATCCGGTCTTCATGGTCTCAGTTCTCCTCTGGGGCGTCGCTAGCGGTCAGCGTCCGGAATGCCTCTTCCAGCC